>NZ_JBSGZD010000147.1:0-18846 GCF_053610825.1 Streptomyces sp. NPDC054863
GGCGCGCACCATGCGCACCGGCAGCCCCTGAGAGTGCGTCAGAGGGACTGCGGGCCGCGTCGCTGCGGCAGCGACACCACGCCCGGCAGGGACTGGAGCCCCGCATCGGGACCGCTCGCCGGAGCCGGGGGCAGCCCCGCGACCTGGCACAGCAGATCGCACCAGGCCGCCAGGTAGGACGCCGTGTCGGGCACCCCGCCGAGCCCCTCGCGCGGGGTCCAGGACGCCCGGATCTCGATCTGGGTGGCGGGCCGCCGGTCGGAGAGCCCGCCGAAGTAGTGCGAACCGGCCCGGGTGACGGTGCCGCTCGCCTCCCCGTACGACAGCCCGCGTGCCTCCATCGCACCGGTCAGCCACGACCAGCAGACCTCCGGCAGGAGCGGGTCGGCGGCCATCTCCGGCTCCAGTTCCGCCCGTACGAGTGTCACCAGCCGGAAGGTGCCCTGCCAGGCGTCGTGGCCCGCCGGGTCGTGGAGGAGTACGAGCCGGCCGTCGGCCAGGTCCTCGTCGCCGTCGACGGCCGCCGCCTCCAGGGCGTACGCGAACGGCGCGAGCCGCTTGGGGGCCTTGGTCGGGTCGACCTCCACCTCGGGACGCAGCCGGGCGGCCCGCAGTGCGTCCACCGCCTGCCGGAAGGGGAGCGGGGCAGTGTTCTCCTCCGTACCGTCCCTGCTGTCGCTGCCATGCGGGTGACCGTGCGCGTCATCTGAAAATCGTCCCTGAGCCGGAGCCATGCGGGGAAGGGTAGGCGGAAGGGGACCCCTACGCGGGGAGAGACACCCGGCCCGGGGTGAGTGGATCCGCGCGCGTGCGAAGATTCTGGGCGTGAGTGCCAACGAAAGCCCCACGGGCCGCCCCCAGAGCAAGACGTACGACTCGGCCTTCATGAAGGCGTGCAGGCGTGAGGCGGTGCCGCACACGCCGGTGTGGTTCATGCGGCAGGCGGGGCGCTCGCTGCCCGAGTACCTGAAGGTGCGCGAGGGCATCGGGATGCTGGATTCGTGCATGCGGCCCGAGCTGGTCAAGGAGATCACCCTCCAGCCGGTGCGCCGCCACAAGGTCGACGCGGCGATCTACTTCAGCGACATCGTCGTCCCGCTGAAGGCCATCGGCATCGACCTGGACATCAAGCCGGGCGTCGGACCGGTCGTCGCCGACCCGATCCGCACCCGCGCCGACCTGGACCGGCTGCGCGACCTGGCCCCCGAGGACGTCTGGTACGTCTCCGAGGCGATCGGGATGCTGGTGGAGGAACTGGGCGAGACCCCGCTCATCGGATTCGCGGGCGCGCCCTTCACCCTCGCGAGCTACCTCGTCGAGGGCGGCCCGTCCCGCAACCACGAGAACACCAAGGCCATGATGTACGGCGACCCGCAGCTGTGGGCCGACCTCGTGGACCGGCTCGCCTCCATCACCGGCGACTTCCTCAAGGTGCAGATCGAGGCCGGCGCCTCCGCCGTCCAGCTCTTCGACTCGTGGGTGGGCGCGCTGGCCCCCGCCGACTACGTCCGCTCCGTGCTGCCCGCGTCGGCGAAGGTCTTCGACGCGGTCGCCTCCTACGACGTCCCGCGCATCCACTTCGGTGTGGGTACGGGCGAACTGCTCGGACTCATGGGCGAGGCCGGTGCCGACGTCGTCGGCGTCGACTGGCGGGTTCCGCTGGACGAGGCCGCGCGCCGGGTCGGCCCCGGCAAGGCGCTCCAGGGCAACCTCGACCCCGCCGTCCTCTTCGCGGGACCGGAGGCCGTGAGGGCGAAGACGGACGAGGTGCTGCAGGCCGCCAAGGGCCTGGAGGGGCACGTCTTCAACCTCGGGCACGGCGTGCTGCCCTCGATGGACCCGGACGCGCTGTCGCGGCTGGTGGAGTACGTCCACACGCAGACCGCGAAGTAGGGCCCCTCAGCGGCGCCTGGCCCGGCCGTAGTGCCGGGCCAGGGCATGGAAGGCTTCCTTCCGCTCCCAGTGCCAGTCGGCGGTCGGCCGCCCGGGCTGCTGCCAGAGCGACTTGACGAGGCTGTACGAGGCCAGGTCCAGGTCGTGCAGCGGATCGTGCGGCCGGTGCGGGGCGTCGGACGTGACGAACTGGTAGGCCTGCGCCGCGTAGAGGTTCATCGACTCGAAGACGTCGAGCACGTCGGTGAGGTACGCGGCCTGGGCGCGCTCGCTGCGGACCAGAGCGCCGACGATCTCCGGCGGGTCCTTGGTGTAGTCCACGGAGTCCCAGCCCATGCCGCCCTGCTCGGGCGCACCCTTGAAGGTGCAGGTGCCGAACTCGGTGACGGCGACGGGCTTGCCCCAGCGCAGATACGGCTTCAAGTCCTCGACGTAGCCGCTGCGTTGGGCGTGGTAGCCGTAGTAGTTGACGCTGACGACGTCGAAGAGCCGCCAGTCGACGTCGTCGCCCTCCGCCGCTCCGTACGTCAGAGGGCCGTGGAAGACGGACCGGCCGGTCCTCGCCGCGCGGGCGGTGAACTCGCGCAGGCGGCGCGCCATCCGCTCCGGGTCGAAGTTCCCCTCCGTGAGGTTCTTGATCCGCTCGACGGCGTTCGCCCCCGGCACGATCCCGGGCACGAAGAGGACGAACTCGCAGCCCACGCTGAGCTCCACCTTCGCGCCCTGCCGACGCAGCCGCTCGGCGACCCGGCCGGTCTCGGCGAGGTGGTCGAGGATCTCCGCGTGCGGTACGTCGGCGAGGCGCGGCTGGAGCCAGACGTGCAGCCCGCGCTCCGCCGCCTCGGACGCGGTGGCCGCGAGCCGCTCGACACCTGTGCCGAATACGGAGACGGAGCTCGCGTGCAGCTCGTCCGCGATGACGCGGACGTCCCGGCGCATGCGGCCCGAGTGCCAGCCGGTCTCGGGGAACTCGCCGTCCTCGACCTCGTAGCCGACGCCCCGGTGGGTCAGGCCGGGGCGCGTCGGACCGGGGCGCCCCGGGTCGGGGTGCGGGCGCCCGGTCGCCGACGCCGTGCCGGGCAGCCCGGCGACCGCCGCGATCGTCGCCGCCGCCGTACCGGCGAGAAAGCCCGCCCGGCTGAGTCCTTCGTTGCGCACTGCGCCTCCCTGGAACCGTGATCCGTACCTCTCGGTCCGAACTCTGGCGCAGGCGGAGTGGCTCCGGACATCGGCCGAAGGTCTACGGGGCACAGACCTTCGTCGGTGCTACGCCCCCGCCTTGCGGACCGCCGCCGCCGCTTTGCGGGCCGCGACCAGGACCGGGTCCCAGACCGGGGAGAACGGCGGGGCGTAACCCAGGTCGAGGGCGGTCATCGACTCGACCGTCATGTTCGCCGTGAGGGCGACCGCCGCGATGTCGACGCGCTTGGCGGCGCCCTCGCGGCCGACGATCTGGACGCCGAGCAGGCGGCCGGTGCGGCGTTCGGCGGTCATCTTGACCGTCATGAGGGAGGCGCCGGGGTAGTAGCCCGCACGGCTCGTCGACTCGATGCGTACGGTGACGAACTGGAGCCCTTCTGCCCTGGCGTCCTTCTCGCGCAGACCCGTGCGGGCGATCTCCAGGTCGCAGACCTTGCTGACGGCGGTGCCGACGACGCCGGGGAAGGTGGCGTAGTCGCCGCCGACGTTGGAGCCGATGATCTGGCCGTGCTTGTTGGCGTGCGTACCGAGGGCGATGTGGCGCAGGCGTCCCGAGACCAGGTCGAGGACCTCGACGCAGTCGCCGCCCGCCCAGATGTCCTGGTGGCCCCGGACGCGCATGGACAGGTCGGTGAGCAGGCCGCCGGAATCGCCGAGGGGGAGACCGGCCGCCTTCGCGAGGGTGGTTTCCGGGGCGACGCCGATGCCCAGGACCACCACGTCCGCCGGGTAGGTGGACTCTTCGGTGGCGACTCCGCAGGCGCGGCCTTCCGAGTCCGTGAGGATCTCGGTGACCTCGGCGTCCGAGACGGTGGTGATGCCCATGCCGTTCATCGCCTCGTGGACGAGGGCGCCCATGTCCGGGTCGAGGGTGGCCATCGGCTGCTCGCCGCGGTTCAGGACGGTGACCTCGTACCCGCGCTTGACCATCGCCTCGGCCATCTCCACGCCGATGTAGCCCGCGCCCACGACGACCGCGCGGCGGCCCGGGGTGCCCTTGAGGGTGTCGATCAGCGCCTGGCCGTCGTCCAGGGTCTGCACGCCGTGCACGCCCGGGGCGTCGATGCCGGGGATCGGCGGGCGGACCGGGCGGGCGCCGGTGGCGATGACGAGCTTGTCGTAGTGGGTCCAGACGTCGTTGCCGGTCTTGAGGTTGCGGGACTTCACCCGGCGCCCCTCGACGTCGATCTCGGTGACCTCCGTCTGCATGCGCAGGTCGATCTCGCGGGCGCGGTGCTCGTCGGGGGTACGGGCGATGAGGTCGTCGGGGGACTTCACGTCGCCGCCCACCCAGTACGGGATCCCGCAGGCGGAGTACGAGGTGAAGTGGCCGCGCTCGAACGCGATGATCTTGAGCTCGTCGGGCTTCCTGAGCCTGCGGGCCTGCGAGGCGGCGGACATGCCGGCCGCGTCGCCGCCGATCACGATGAGGGTCTGCGGGGTGGTGGTGGTCATGGGCACACGGTATGCGTGGCGGGGGTGGGGGCGGGCGTCCCGGGCTTCGCCCGGTGCACGGCTGCGCCGCGCGTCCTCGAACGCCGGACGGCCGGACGGGCTGAAGTTGCGCGGACAGGCTGACGTGCCCCGTAAGGGGCGCGGGGAACTGCGCGACCAGCTCCCCACGCACCCGCACGGACACACCCCGCCCCGGGTGTTACTCCGACTCCGGCTCCGCCCTCCGCGTCCGCCCCGGCGTGCGGCGTTCCCGGAGCGGGGCCACCAGCCGTCGCCACAGCAGGTACAGCAGCGCCAGCGCCGCCGCGAACGGCGCCACCGCTCCCACCACCATCGCGATCCACCGCACCGTCGTGAGGAACGCCTGCCAGCCGCCGTCCAGGGCGTCCACGAATCCCGGCTCGTCGTCCACCACCACCACCGGCTTCTTCTTCGGCGCGGGCTCGGAGATGACGAGGGTGATCGTCGCCATGCCGGTGCTGTCCTTGAGGGTGGACTGCTGGGCGATCAAGGACTCCAACTCTGCCTGGCGGGTGGAGAGTTCAGCTTCGAGAGAGACCACGTCGCTCAGTTTCGTCGCCCGGTCCATGAACTCCTGGACCCTCGCCACGCTCACCCGCTGCGACTTGATCCGGCTGGTGATGTCCACCACCTGGTCGGTGACGTCCTTCGCCTCCGCCTTGCGGGCCAGCAGCTTGCCGCCGCTGTTCTCCAGCGTGGTCAGCGTCTCGGAGTACTTGTCCTGCGGGACGCGCAGCGAGATGCGTGAGGAGACGTGGCCCGAGGAGTCGCGTTCGGTCGATTCGGTGCCTACCAGGCCGCCCGCCGACTCGGCCGTCGTACGGGCCTTGGCCAGCGCCTCCGTCGCGCTCCTCACCTGGATGTGGAGTTCGGCGGTGCGGATGACGTGGGTCTGGGCGGCCGACGGAGCCTTCGGCCGCGCCGCCCCGGAGCCCGGGCCCGAGTCCGGCTTCGACTGGTCGGCGGCCCCGCCCGCCCCCGTGCCCCGCTCCGCGGGCTGCCGGTTCTGCGGTGCCGCAGCTCCGCGGTCCGCCTTGCTGCCGCTCGCGTCGCTGCCGCCGCCCGCGCAGCCTCCGACCGCGAGTGTTGCCGCGACCACCGCCGCTCCCACCCAGGACATGCGCCTGTGACGTCCTGCCGCACGAGCTGTCGTACGTACTGCTGCACGCATTCCGGTCCCCCCGAAGATGGTGATGGGTGTTGCAGGTTCGACGTACGGGACGGGCGCGGGGGTTGCCCTTTTCCGGTCCCGAAGCGGCTCCGAACCGGTCACGGACGGGACTCGGCGGGGGATTTGAGAGAGTGGGGGCATGAACGGTACGGACGGGAACAAGGCTCATGTGGTCGTCGTCGGCGGCGGTGTCTCCGGGCTGGCCGCCGCCCACCGGCTGGTCGGATCCGGCGCGCGGGTGACCGTACTGGAGGGCTCGGCCCGGCTCGGCGGCAAGCTGGAGGCGGGGGAGATCGCGGGCGCCCCCGTCGACTTCGGCGCCGAGTCGATGCTGGCCAGGCGGCCCGAGGCCGTCGACCTTGCCCGTGCGGTCGGGATCGGTGAGCGTCTTCAGCCGCCGTCCACCGCCAGTGCCTCCCTCTGGAACCGGGGCGTGCTGACCCCGATGCCCAAGGGCCACGTGATGGGCGTGCCGGGGGATCCGGCCGTGCTGACCGGGGTGCTGTCCGCCGAGGGCCTCGCCCGGATCGAGCAGGACCGCGCCCTGCCGCGTACCGAGGTCGGCGACGACATGGCGATCGGCGAGTACGTCGCCGCCCGGCTCGGCCGCGAGGTCGTCGACCGGCTCGTCGAGCCGCTGCTCGGCGGCGTGTACGCGGGAGACGTCTACCGGACGTCGATGCGGGCCGCCGTGCCGACGCTGTACGACGCGGCCACCTCGCACGACTCCCTGCTGGAGGGCGTGCGGGAGCTCCAGCGGCGGGCCGCCGCCGACCGGCGGACAGGCCCCGTCTTCATGGGGATCGACGGCGGCATCGGCACCCTCCCCGACGCCGTTGCCGCCGCGGTACGGGCCGGGGGCGGCCGGATCCTCACCGAGACCCCCGTACTGGCCCTGACCAGGACCGCGTCCCACTGGCTCGTCCGTACCGACGGCGAGACCTTCCGGGCGGACGGCGTCGTCCTCGCCGCCCCCGCCTGGTCCGCCTCCGCCCTCCTCGCCGACGAGTCCCCGGCCGCGGCGGCCGAACTCCAGGGCGTCGAGTACGCGTCGATGGCGCTGGTCACCATGGCGTTCTCGCGCAAGGAGGTCGACGCCGTGCTGCCCGAGGGGTCGGGGTTCCTGGTGCCGCCCGTCGACGGGCACACCATCAAGGCCTCCACCTTCTCCTCCCGCAAGTGGGGGTGGGTGAGCGAGCACGCCCCGGACCTTTTCGTCCTGCGGACCTCCGTCGGCCGGTACGGCGAGGAGGAGCACCTGCACCGCGACGACTCCGAGCTCGTCGACGTCTCGCTGCGGGACCTGGGTGCCGCCACCGGGCTCGCGGCGAAGCCCGTGGAGACCCGGGTCACCCGGTGGATCGGCGGACTGCCCCAGTACCCCGTCGGCCACCTCTCCCGCGTCGCCCGCATCCGCGAGGCCGTCGCGAAACTGCCGGGACTGCGGGTCTGCGGAGCCGCTTACGACGGCGTGGGGATCCCCGCGTGCGTGGGCAGCGGGCAGCGGGCGGCCGACGGGATCACGGAAGAGATCTTGGCCACGCCCACCCTGGTGGAGGGCACGGCAGACGGCGCGGGACAATAGCCACATGACTGCTCAGGAGAACGCTGCGAACGAGGGCGCTGCCGCCACCGGCAAGGCCCCGAACGCCGGCAAGAAGGCCAAGGACCTCAACGAGGTCATCCGCTACACCCTGTGGTCCGTCTTCAAGCTGCGCGACGTGCTGCCCGAGGACCGCACCGGCTACGCCGACGAGGTCCAGGCACTCTTCGACAAGCTCGCCGCCGAGGACGTCACCGTGCGCGGCACGTACGACGTCTCCGGGCTGCGCGCGGACGCCGACGTCATGATCTGGTGGCACGCCGAGACCTCCGACGAGCTCCAGAGCGCGTACAACCTCTTCCGCCGCACCAAGCTGGGCCGCGCCCTGGAGCCGGTGTGGTCGAACATGGCGCTGCACCGCCCCGCCGAGTTCAACAAGTCGCACGTGCCGGCCTTCATCGCGGACGAGAACGCGCGCGACTACGTCTCGGTCTACCCCTTCGTGCGGTCCTACGACTGGTACCTGCTGCCCGACGAGGACCGCCGCCGCATGCTCGCGGACCACGGCAAGATGG
Organism: Streptomyces sp. NPDC054863; assembly: GCF_053610825.1. Lineage (NCBI taxonomy): Bacteria > Bacillati > Actinomycetota > Actinomycetes > Kitasatosporales > Streptomycetaceae > Streptomyces > Streptomyces sp. NPDC054863. The sequence continues at coordinate 7,859 of NZ_JBSGZD010000147.1, forward strand.
CCCGCGGCTTCCCCGACGTGCGCGCCAACACGGTCGCCTCGTTCTCGCTCGGCGACTACGAGTGGATCCTGGCCTTCGAGGCCGACGAGCTGCACCGCATCGTCGACCTGATGCGCCACCTGCGGGGTTCCGAGGCGCGCATGCACGTCCGCGAGGAGGTGCCCTTCTACACCGGGCGCCGCAAGGACGTCGCGGACCTGGTGGCGGGGCTCGCCTGACCCTCCTCGTACGTACAAGTCCCGTACGTACACCATGACTTGGTGACGTTCCTGGCGCGTATTCGCCAGGAACGCCACCCCAGCCCGGAAGATCAGACGGCCGCCGGAATCCTCTTGGGGAGGGCGCGCTTGTCCAGCGACACCGGGTTCGGCTCCCGGTGCGGCGCGCATGCAGCGTGCCGCACCGGCGTCTTTCCGGTCAGCAGGTACGTCTCCATGTGCTTGTTGACGCAGGCGTTCGCGCCGCCGCCGATGCCGTGCGTACCGGCGTCCTTCTCGGTGACCAGCGCCGCGCCCGGCAGCCGCTTCTGCAGCTCCAGGGCGCCCTCGTACGGCGTCGCCGCGTCACGCTCGGCGGCCAGGATCAGCGTCGGCGGCAGCGCGCCCCTCGCGGCCCGTACGTCCACCGGCTGCTGCCGGGGCGCCTGCCAGTAGGCGCACGGCAGGTTCATCCACGCGTTGTCCCAGGTCTCGAACGGGGCGCGCTTCGCGAGCCGCGAGTTGTCGCGGTCCCAGGTCTTGAAGTCGGTCGGCCACGGGGCGTCGTTGCACTCGACCGCCGTGTAGACGGCGGTGCCGTTCTCGTCGTCGTGCGCCGCCTCGGGGCGGGGCGAGGCCTGTTCGATCAGCGGCTTCGGGTTGCCCTTGAGGTACTGCGAGAGGGCCGTGGCGCGCATCGCCCACACGTCGTCGTAGTAGCCCGCCTGGAGGTAGGCCCCCTGGAGCTGGCCGGGGCCGACCTTGCCGCCCGCGGGCTTGTGGGACAGCTCGGCGCGCACCTTCGCGTAGCTGTGCTGGACCGCGTCCGCGGTGTCGCCGAGGCCGTACGTCTTGTCGTGCTTGGCGACCCAGGTGCGGAAGTCCTCCCAGCGGCCCTCGAAGGCGGCCGACTGGTCGAGGTTGTTGCGGTACCAGACCTGGCGGGGGTCGGGGTTGACCGCCGAGTCGAAGACCATGCGGCGTACGTGCGAGGGATAGAGCGTCGCGTACACGGCGCCGAAGTAGGTGCCGTACGAGGCGCCCATGAAGGTGAGCTTCCGCTCGCCGATGGCGGCGCGCAGCACCTCCAGGTCGCGGACGTTGTTGAGGGAGTGGTAGTGCCGCAGCGCGGGACCCGCCTTGCGGGCACAGCCCTGCGCGTAGGTCTTCGCGCGGGCGATCCGCTCCTTCTTGTACGAGTCGGAGGGGTGGACCGGCGACTGGGTGGGCGCCGCGGAGTGGTCCTTGGGGTCCACGCACGAGAGCGGGGCGGAGCGGCCGACGCCGCGCGGCGAGTAGCCCACCAGGTCGTAGGCCGCCGCGATCCTCTTCCACTCGGGCATCCCGGAGACCAGCGGGAAGTACATGCTGGAGGCGCCGGGGCCGCCGGGGTTGAAGACCAGGGCACCCTGGCGGGGGACGGCCTTCTTGGACCTGGAGTCCTTGCCCGAGGCCTTCAGACGGCTGACGGTCAGTTCGATCTGCTTGCCGTGCGGCTTCGCGTAGTCGAGCGGCACCTTGACCGTCCCGCACAGGATCGGCCCCGGCAGCTCCTCGGAGGCCGGGCACTTGCCGAACTTCACGCCGGAGAGCCGGGCGCGCCCGGCGGCCAGCTCCGTGCCGTGCGCCTCGGGGGACCCGTGGAAGGCCGGGGCCGCGGGCGCGGTGGCGCTGCCCGCCGGGGCCACGGTGAGTGCGGTCAGGACCAGGGAGCCGAGGGTGGTGGCTCCGTACAGCGCTAGTGCTCTCATCGCGATCCCTTGTTCTGTGCCGGTGCGTCGTGGCGCCGATTGCCGTGGTGAACAAAAGGGATACTTGGCAAGGTAGTTGACGATGTAAAGCACCTGTGTGCGGTGTCGGTGTCATTGACCCCGATGCGCGGGGCGCGGGTGCGGTGCGGCAGGGCCGGGCGCAGGCGGCGACGGGGTGTTCCGGCGGGTCAGGAGCTGCTGCTGCAACTGCTACTGCTGCTGCTTCCCCCACAACTGCTGCTACTGCTGCTGCCACTGCCACTGCCACTGCCGCAGCCCGAGCCGGACGAACAGCTCGAACTTCCGCCCCACCCGCCGCCCCCGCCGGAACAGCTGCTTGCGCCGCAGCCGCTGCCGCTTCCGCCGCAGGACGTGCCGGGGCCGCCGCCGGGGATCGTTCCGGCACACCAGACGAGCACCGGGGCGATCGAGTTGCTCCCCTGGGACGGAGCGGGGGCGGGGAGGGGCCGGGTGCGGACCGCCGCGTGGAACTGGGCGCGCAGATCGGGGTCGGTGAGCGTACGGGTGCCCCCCACGGCCACCTGCTGCGACGGGGACCAGAGGTTCGCGTCGTCGGAGTGGTAGGCGAGCAGCGCACCGCGGCCCGCGACGGTCAGCCGACGCTTGGCACGCGACGCCGTGACGAAGCCGAGCACCGCGCCGACGAGGAGGGCGGGCACGACCAGGAGGAAGAGGAGGACCGGTTGCCGGGCTTCGACCTCCGCCAGCGTGGCGTAGGCCGTGTACGCGCCGGCCACCGGGAGCAGGAGCAGGCACACCACGCCCTGGATCATCCCCCAGCGCCGCCAGGTGCGGGTCTCCTGCGGAGCCAGCAGCAGGCCGCGCGCGGCGAGTTCGTCACCGATCTCCTGCACCGCGGGGTGGCGCATCGTCGCGTACCGGAGGGCGTGCAGTGCCCCGTGCGGCGCGGTGTCGTACTCCTGGACCAGGGCGCGTTCCACCGTGTCGTGGGCCGCCCGGCTGTGGAGGACGACGACGCCCGGCCCGCCGACGGACAGCCGCCCGTCCGTGTGCAGGGCGGTCAGCGCGGTGTCCACGGCCCGCCCCGGGCCGCCGATCAGGAACGCGGCCTCGGCGGTGTCGAGCACGGTGGCGTCCCCGGAACCCGGGCGTCGCCGGGCTGCCGCCAGGGTGACGATCAGGAGGATCGTGGAGACGGCGACGGCGAGGGCGACGAGGGCGGCCAGGATGCTGTGGAACATGGGGACTACCTTCGGACGAGGGCTGCGGCGGAGCGCACGAGGCGGGTGACCCGGGTCGGCGGACGGGCGTCGGTCCGGTCCTGCCACCAGTGGGTGAGGGCCCGGCGTGCGGCCGGATCGAGCGCGGCGTGCACGAGGGCGTGCTCCGCGAAGTCGAGGGCGTCACGGCGGTAGCCGGCCCGGAGCGGGCGGGTGGCCGCGTACGCGAGGAAGGCGGACCGGTAGCCGGCGCCGGGCACGGTGCCGAGGATCTGCGGCAGCTCAGGGGCGACCTTGGCGACGATGTCGGCCCGCTTGGCGGTCAGGGCACGGGCCTGCACGCGCAGCCGCGGCCCGTCGAAACCTTCGGGCACGGGACCGCCGGCGACGAGGGCGTCGAGGAGGGCGGCCTGCGAGAGGGCGAGACGCTGCCGGGCGGCGTCGGGTGCGGGCGGCGGTACGGGACGCCGCACGGGCTCCCCGGCGTCCGGGGGCGTCTGCGGATCCACCGGCCGATCGGCAGGGACCCGTGCGCTCCCGCGGATCAGTTCCAGCTCGGCCGCCAGCTCCCGCGGGGGCGGGAAGTTCTCGTCCCGCTCCAGGAGCACGCCCGGCGGCGCGACCCGTGAGCGCAGTGCGTCGAGGACCTTGAGGACCGGTTCGGTCACCGGGTGGGCGTGCGTGTCGTGCCAGACGCCGTCCCGTTCGGAGCCGCCCGCGACATGGACGTACGCGATCGAGTCGAGCGGCAGTTCGTCCAGCGCGCGGGCCGGGTCCTCGCCCCGGTTGACGTGGTTCGTGTGCAGGTTGGCGACGTCGATGAGCAGGCCCACGCCCGTGCGCTCCACCAGCTCCGCCAGGAACTGGCCCTCCGTCAGCTCCTCGCCCGGCCAGGCGATCAGGGCCGCGATGTTCTCCAGCGCGAGCGGCACCGGGAGCTGGTCCTGGGCGATGCGTACGTTCTCGCACAGCACGCGCAGCGCGTCCCGGGTGCGCGGTACGGGGAGCAGGTGGCCGGCCTCAAGGACCGGTGACGCGGTCTGCGCGCCGCCCGCCCGTACGAACGCGATGTGCTCCGTCACCAGCGGCGCCCCCAGCGCCTGCGCGCGCGCCGCCAGGTCCGCGAGCCGTGCCGCGTCCGGACGGTCCGCGCCGCCGATGCCGAGCGAGACGCCGTGCGGGATCACCCGCGTACCCCGGGCCCGCAGCCGTCGCAGGGATTCGGGGAGATGGCCGGGGCAGATGTTCTCCGCCACCACCTCCACCCAGTCGATGCCGGGCAGTGCCTCGATCGTGTCCGCGATCTCCGGGCGCCAGCCGATCCCCACCCCGAGGTGTGTCCTCCGGTCCATGTGTCCCCCTGTGTTCCTCCGTGCCGCGCAGGCGTGCTGCGTGAAGTGGTCATGGCCCCGGCGGGCGGCGCCGAACCCCAAGGAGGGGACGTTCAGAGGTTGATTTGAGGTTCCGGGCCCCGGCGGCCCGGGCGTGGCTACTGCCGTGCCGCCGGGCTGCCGATCTCGCCCACCGGCGGCCCCGAGGGCACCGACGTGAAGGTCTGGGTGCCCGTCGGCACCGCGGGGGCCGGCGGCGGGACCTGCCCGCCGGGGACCGGCGGGGGCGGGCCCGTGGGGCTGGCGCCCGCGCCGCCCGCCGCCTCGTTGGCGATCGCGTCGAAGTCGACCAGGCCGGTCGCCTCCAGCATGGTGATGTGGTCCAGGACGGTCTGGTTGGAGGCGTCCGCGAGCTGCCGGATCAGGGCGTTGCGGGTGCTGTTGCGGACCTGGGCGATCACCGCGAAGACCTTGCCGTGGGCGCGCCGGAGCAGGTTCGCGAAGAGGCGTTCGTACGCCGTCCCGGTCGAGGCCGTCAGGTCGCGCAGCCAGCCCTGCTGCTCCGGCGTCGGCTGGTTGGGCAGCTCCACGCCGAGCTGAGAGGCCACCGAGCGGGCCCGGGCGTCCAGGTCGGTGTGGCCGACGACCAGATGGTCCCCGGCCGCCTTGACCGACTGGCTGGGCGCCCGCTCGATGGCCTGCTGCCCGGCCGGCAGCTCCCACAGCCCGGCGAGGCGCACCTTCACCAGCAGGTCCCGGTCGACGGCCGACAGCGGTCCCCACTTGGTGCTCACCGTCGACGCCGCCAGGTTGGCCTGGCCGGTGCCGGTGCGGTCGGCGTACGACCAGACGGGGAAGGCGAGCGCGGCGAGCGTGGCGAGCAGGGCGACGACGACGAGCGCCGTGCCGTTGATGCGGCGCAGCAGGGCGAACGCGGGCGTGGACAGGGCGGATGACAGGGCGGTGGACCTGGACAAGGCTGCTCCCGGGCGCGGTACGTGGTGCGCGGTACGTCGTACGTGGTTGCGGTGTGTCGTGCTGCGGTACGCCGTCGAATCAATCGCCAAGTACCTTGATCCTTCAGGGACTTGGCGCCATTCATGGGTACGTGTGATGCACGCGACGCGTTCACGTGTGACGCGGGTGACCCGGGAGGCGGACGGGTCAGCCGTGCCGGGTGGGAGCCGCTTCCACCACGACCGTCATCCCGGGGGCGATCTCGGTGAAGCCCGCGTCCCGCACCACCGGCAGCCCCGACGTGGTCAGTTCCTGCCACCGCGCCTCCGACGCCGTACGCACGGACAGCGGGAAGCCCGCGTCGCGCCAGGCCGCCCGGTCCGCTTCGCCCATGTCCCACCAGGCGAGCTGCGCACCGTGTCCGGCCTGCGCCATCGACTTGCCCGCCGACATGTCGAGGTGCGGGTTCATCCACAGCACCAGCACCCCGGGGTCCGGCGCGTCCGGCCCCCTGGGGTCGTCCAGATCGGTCCCCGACACCTGGAGCTTGGCCAGTTCCTTGGGCCAGCCGTCCAGCGGAATCGGCGGAAAGACCCGCACCTCGGCGGACTTGCCGGTGACCGTGATGCCCGGCAGCGCCGACGCCTTGCGCCACTCGGCGCCGCGCGCCCTGCGCACCACCTTGCGGATCCGGGCGTCCTGCCAGTCCCGCATCGCGCGGGCCCACTCGCCCTCGTCCTCGCCCTCGCCCTGCGACCGTTCGTCGGACAGGATCACCAGCACCGCGCGCGCCGCCGTCTCCAACGCGTCGGTACGGGCCGGGGGATCGGCCTTCTCGATGTGCACGACGAGGGGGAGGACGTACTGGGGCGCCTCGTCGCGGGGGCCCGGAGCGGCCCCGGGATTCGTCACGTCACTCGGGTCGGGAGTGTCGCGCGGGTCGGTGGCGGGTCGCGGACCTGGGGTCTCGTTACTGAACATTCGGCCAAGTTTGCCAGGGCATGACGCCGGGATCCTTGTGAGAGCAAAACCCGGCGCGCGAGGATGTGGCCATGAAGAGCGATCTTTTTGCCTCGGAGAACATGGCCCAGCCGGCGACCGTCGCCGGAATGACCCTGCAGAACGCCAAGTCGGTCAAGTACGTCGTCAACGGCGAGATGCACGCCCGGCAGGGCGCGATGATCGCCTACCGCGGAAACCTCCAGTTCGAGCGCAAGGGCCAGGGCATCGGCGGCATGCTCAAGCGGGCCGTCACCGGCGAGGGCCTGCCGCTGATGGCCGTGCGCGGCCAGGGCGAGGCGTGGTTCGCGCACGAGGCGCAGAACTGCTTCATCGTCGACATGGAGCAGGGCGACGCCCTCACCGTCAACGGCCGCAACGTGCTGTGCTTCGACTCCACGCTGTCGTACGAGATCAAGATGGTGAAGGGGGCCGGCATGACCGGTGGCGGCCTCTTCAACAGCCTCTTCACCGGCTACGGCAAGCTCGCCGTCGTGTGCGACGGCAGCCCGCTGGTCATCCCGGTCACCGGGCAGCTGCCCGTGTTCGTCGACACGGACGCGGTGGTCGGCTGGAGCGCCCAGCTCAACACCTCGCTGCACCGCTCGCAGTCGGTCGGCTCGATGATCCGCGGCGGCTCCGGCGAGGCGGTCCAGCTCATGCTGCAGGGCGAGGGGTTCGTGATCGTACGCCCCAGTGAGCTCACCCAGGCGAAGCCGACGGCAAACTGAAACTCACAGGGGTGGGCCGCCGGTACGGCCTCGGCGGGCCATGGGTGCTCCGCCGGATCGAGCTCCCACTGCAGCCCGGCTCCCTGGTCCGCTTCCAGGGGGCCAACGGCTCGGGAAAATCAACCCTGTTGAGGGTGCTGGCCGGGATCGACGCACCCAGTGAGGGCCGGGTGGAAGGCCGTCCGGGCCGGGTCGCCTACGTCCCCGAGCGCTTCCCCGGCGGACTGCCCTTCACCGCACTCGGCCATCTGGTGCACCTCGGCCGCATCCACGGTCTGGGGCGGGCCGAGGCGCGGGCGCGGGCGGGGGAGTGGCTGGAGCGCTTCGGGGCGTCGGGCCACGCCCGTACCCCGGTGTCCGAGCTTTCCAAGGGCACCGCCCAGAAGGTCGCCGTCGCCCAGGCCCTGCTGGCCGCACCGGAGTTGCTGGTGCTCGACGAGGCGTGGACCGGCCTCGACGAGACGGCGGGGGGAGAGCTGGACCGGGCGGTGGCGGAGCGCGTCGCCGCCGGGGCGACGGTCGCGTTCGTCGACCACGATCCAGGGCGGCTCGCGGGAGCCGTGGACGTGACGTACCGGGTGGAGGGCGCCGGGCTGGTCCCGGTCGCCTCCCCCGCGGCCGACGTCGCTTCGGGGCCGCGGGTACGGATCCTGGCCGTCGGACCGCCGGGGGCCGCCGTGCCCCCGGGGCTGCCCGGGGCGCCTTCGGCGGAACGGCGGGCCGACGGGAGCACGGCGCTGACCGTGGCGGCGGTGCACTCCGACGGGGTGCTGCGGGCGCTCCTCGGTGCCCGGCCGCCGTGGCACGTACGCGAGATGGCCGCACCGGATGCCGCAGCGGCACACCGGGGAAGAGAACGGGAACAGACGTGAACGCCCTGCTGCGGTACCACATCGCCCTGCTCGCACGGTCGCAGCGGTGGATCGCCCCCGTCCTCCTCTACGCGGCCTTCCTCGCCGTCGGCGTCCAGGGCGGCCAGCCCGTCCTCGACTCGCTCGGCTACGCCGCCGCCGTCCTGCTGCCCGTCGCCGCCTGGCTGGTCCGGGTCTGCGTCACCAACGAACCTCCGGCCGCCCGGCACTGCGCCGCCGCGGCCACCTCCCCGGCCCGCGTGCACCTCGCCTCACTGCTGGCCGCCGCGGCCTGCACGGCGGCGCTCGGTGCGCCGGGCACCGCGTTCGTGGTGCTGATCAGCAGGTGGACGGAGACCGGGGGCACCGTCCGCGTCCCCCCGACGGCAGCCGCCGCGGCAGGACTGCTCGCCGCATTCACCTGCGTGCTGCTCGGCACGGCCGTCGGCGCGCTGTGCAACCGGCCGCTGCTGCACGGCACCGGCTGGGGCATCGCACTCACCGCACTCGGTGCGCTGCTGGCCCTGGTCACCGCCGGATCACCCGCCCGTACGGCGGTGACAGGCCTGGTCAGCGGGTCGCACACCGCGACGGTCACGGTCCCGCTGCTGCCGTTCGCCGCCGCGGCCCTGCTCGCGGGAGCGGCGTGCGCGCTGGCCTGCCGGCTGTCTTCGCGGCGCACCTGAGGGCGCGGGGCGCCGGGCGACGGCGCAGGTACCGGCACCCGGCGGAGCGCTAACGCTGCCCGATCAACGAGGACACCTTCACGAACCGGTACCCCTTCTTCCGCAGCTCGGGAACGATCCGCCGCAGCGCCTTCTCCGTCATCGGCGCCGCGCTGCGCGTGCAGTGCATCACCACCAGCGAACCCGGCCTCACCCCGGCCAGCACCTGCTCGGCCACCGCGTCCGCGTCCTTCGCGAACGCGTCACCGCTGACGACGTCCCACTGCACCGCCGTCACCTTGGCGGGCCCGAGCGCGCGCAGCGCCCGGTCGTCGTAACACCCGCCGGGGAAGCGGAAGTACGGCACCACATTGCGCGCCCCCGCCTTGTGGAACGCCGCGAACGCCCGGTCCACGTCCGCCCTCATCGCGTCGGCGGGCACGGTCGGCAGCCCGTAGCAGGGCGACTTGAAGGCGTGGTGGCTGTAGGAGTGGTTGGCGATCTCGAAGAGCGGATCGGTGCCGATCGAGCGCGCCTGGTCCGGGTACTCCTCGGCCCACCGCCCCGTCATGAACACCGTCGACGGCACCTTCCACCGGCGCAGCGAGGCGATCAGCTCCGGATTGTCGAAGCGTTCGCCGCGCGCCGCGCGCGGCCCCTGGTCGGCGGTCATGTCCGCGTCGAAGGTGAGCGCGACGACCTTCTCGGCATTCTTCCCCCAGGCCCGCTCGAAGACGGGCGTGAGGCCGCCGGGGCCCGCCGCGACAGTGGGTGCGGCCGTGGGGGACGGCGCCTGCGGGGGAGTCCCGGCCGACTTCGACGGTACGGGGGCGGAGGGCGGCCGGTGCGCCTCGGCCCCGCCCCCGGTCGTCTCGGTGCCCCCCGCCCCGCATCCGGTCAGAACCGCACCCAACACCGCAGCAGCAAGCATTCTTCGTACAAAAGTGGTCACTCACGGAAAGTAGCCGATCATGCCCCGCGGGTACGGCTGCGGCACGGCATGCCCCGCGCAGGTAATACTCTCGGAGTGACCTCACGCGTTACGTCGAACGACGGCATCCGCATCCGCCGGGCCACCGCCCGCGACGCCAAGCGCCTCACCCGGCTCGTCCGCACCTCCCGTGCCTACGAGGGCCCGTACGAGTCGATGGTCGCGGGCTACCGGGTCGGCCCGGACTACATCGAGCACCACGAGGTGTACGCGGCCGAGTCCGGCCAGGGACAGGTGCTCGGCTTCTACGCGCTGGTCCTCGACCCGCCCGAGCTGGACCTGATGTTCGTCGCCGACGCGGCCCAGGGCCTCGGCATCGGCCGCCTGCTGTTCGCCCACCTCACCGGGCGCGCCCGCGATGCGGGCCTGGCGGAGGTGCGGATCGTCTCGCACCCGCCGTCCGAGGGCTTCTACCTCAGCGTCGGCGCCGAACCGGTCGGCACGATCCCGGCGAACCCGCCCGCCGTGCTCCGGGACCGCCCCGAGCTCGTGATCCGCTTGCGGACGACCCCTCGTTAGCCCACTTCGAGAAGCCGCCTGCGGCACTCCTCCACATCGAAGCCGGCCGTCGGATACTGCGGATCCAACGCCTCCAGGTGTTCCAGGAGGAGGTTGCTGATCGCCCAGTTCCGGTACCACTTGCGGTCGGAGGGGATCAGGTACCAGGGGGCCGCGTCCGTCGAGCACCGCCGGAGCGCGATCTCGTACGCCTGCTGGTAGGCGGGCCACAGGGCGCGCTCGTCGATGTCGCCCGGATTGAACTTCCAGTACTTCTCCGGATTGTCGAGCCGCTCAAGCAGCCGGCGCTTCTGCTGCTCGTAACTGATGTGCAGGAAGACCTTGACGAGTGTCACGCCGCTGTCGGTCAGGGACTTCTCGAAGTTGTTGATCCGGTCGTAGCGGCGCTCGATCTCCGCGGCCGGGGCGAGCTCGCGGACCCGGCCGATGAGTACGTCCTCGTAGTGCGAGCGGTCGAAGATGCCGATCTCGCCCGCCTGGGGGAGCGCCTTGGTGATGCGCCAGAGGAAGGAGTGCGCGCGCTCCTCCTCGGTCGGCGCCTTGAACGCGCGGATGCGGCAGCCCGACGGGTTGAACTGGCCGATGACGTGCTTGACCGTGCCGCCCTTGCCGCTGGTGTCCATGCCCTGGAGCACCAGGAGGATCCGCCGGGAGTCCCCGGCGGTGCTCGACGCGTACAGGCGCTCCTGGAGACTGCCCAGGCGTTCGCCCAGCAGAGCGGCGGCGGCCACCCCCGCGGCCTTGTCCGGCGGGGCGGCGGGGGTGGCGGCCGCCGGGGGGACGGGGGGGGCGCC
>NZ_JBSGZD010000148.1:0-18768 GCF_053610825.1 Streptomyces sp. NPDC054863
CCCATCCCCCGGCGGGGACGCGGGGCCCCGCCGGGAGGACCCCCGCGCTCTACCTCTGCAGCGTCGCCCACGCACGCACCTCACCCCGGCGCCACACCGTCCGCCACCGCACCTACATGTGGTTCGTCGACCCCGATCGCCCGCCCCGGCTGCCGCGCGCCCTGCGCCCGCTGGCCCGCTTCGACGCCCGGGACCACTTCGGCGGCACCGAGCGGACCGTCAGGGCCGGGCTGGAGAAGTTCCTCGGCGCGCGCGGCGTCGACCTGGAGGGCGGGCAGGTCACGATGCTCGCGCACGCCCGGGTCCTGGGCCATGTCTTCAATCCGCTCACCCTGTACTGGTGCCACGATCCCCGCGGCGCCCTGCGCTGCGTCGTCGCCGAAGTGCACAACACCTACGGCGAACGGCACTGCTACCTGTTGCGGACCGGGCCCGACGGAGTTCAACTGACCGATGTGGCAAAGGAGTTCTACGTATCTCCGTTCTTTCCCGTGGACGGCGGCTACCGCATGCGGCTGCCCGAGCCCGGCGAGCGGCTGGCCCTGAGCATCCGTCTGGAGCGCGCGGGCACCGTCCCCTTCGTGGCGACCGTGCGCGGCGGGCGACGGCCCGCCACCACGTCCGCGCTGCTCCGCGCGGCGGTGCGCCATCCGCTGTCCACCGTGGCGGTCTCCGCCGCGATCCGGTGGCACGGCGTCCTGCTTCTCCTGCGCGGTCTCCCCGTGCGGCCACGACCCCGTCATCAACCCCAGGAGGGTGTCGAATGAGCGTGTCCCTGCCCCCGAAGGCCCGTGGCGCGTCGGCCGCGTCAGCCGTGTCCTGTGCGTTCCCCGTGGTGGCCGTGGACGTGGACGCGGGCCGCTGGCCCGACGTGGCCCGGCTGCCGAAGACCTCCTTGGTACGCACCGCCGTCGCCCGGCTGATCGTGCGCCGCGCACTGGCCGGGCTGCCGCTGACCGTGAAGTTCCGGGACGGCGCGACCCTGGGGCGTGGCGGCCCCGTGATGCGGGTGTACGCGCCCGACGCCCTGTACCGGCGGATCGGCGCGGGCGGTCTGATCGGCTTCGGCGAGTCGTACATGGCGGGGGAGTGGACGGCGGAGGACCTCGTCGGCGTGCTGACCGTACTCGCCGACCACGCGGCGCACCTGGTGCCGCACTCCCTCCAACGGCTCCGCGGGGCCTGGGCGTTGAAGCAGCCCGCGGCCCGCCGCAACACCCCCGAGGGGTCGCGGAGCAACATCAGCCACCACTACGACCTCTCCAACGACCTTTTCGCGCTCTTCCTCGACGAGACCCTCACCTACTCGTCCGCCGTCTTCCGCGGCCTCCCCGCCACCCGCGAGCTGCTGCCCGCCGCCCAGCGGCGCAAGATCGACCGGCTGCTCGACCTCGCCGGGGTCGGCGAAGGCAGCGAGGTGCTCGAAATCGGCACCGGGTGGGGTGAGTTGGCGATCCGGGCGGCCCGGCGCGGAGCGCGCGTCACCACCGTCACCCTCTCGGTCGAGCAGCGCGAGCTGGCGATGCGGCGCATCGCGGAAGCCGGGTTCGAGGACCGGGTGACGGTGCTGCTGCGCGACTACCGCCAGGTCACGGGAGAGTACGACGCCGTCGTCAGCGTCGAGATGATCGAGGCCGTCGGCGCGGAATTCTGGCCCGAGTACTTCACCACCCTGGAGCGGCTCCTCGCCCCCGGCGGCAAGGTCGCCCTGCAGGCCATCACGATGCCCCACGACCGGCTGCTGGCCAGCAGGAACACGTACACCTGGATCCAGAAGTACGTCTTCCCCGGGGGCCTGATCCCCTCCGTGGACGCCATCGAACAGATCACCGCGGCGCGGACCGGGCTGCGGGTGACCCGCTCCGAAGGCTACGGCGTGCACTACGCGGAAACGCTGCGGCTGTGGCGGGAGAGCTTCGAGGCGCGGGCGGCCGAGGTGGACGCGCTCGGCTTCGACGCGACGTTCCGCCGGCTGTGGTCGTTCTACCTGGCCTATTCGGAGGCCGGATTCCGGTCCGGCTACCTCGATGTGCGGCAATTGGTGCTCACCCCCCACGGTGCACGGTGACGCGGCGCGAGGGAGCCGGGCTCGAAGTGCGGCGCGTGCTGCCGAGTGAGGAAGGGTGGTACGGATGAACGGGTTCCCCTGGGCCGACTGGGCGGCGGGACTCGGCTGGGCGGCGCTCGCCGCACTCGCCGTCATGCTGGTGACGTTCGTGCTCGCGGTGCGCATCGGCATGCACCGGATCGTCGACGTGGCGTGGGGCGTCGGCTTCGCCGCGGTCGCCGCCGTCTCGTACGCGGTGTCCGGCGGGTCGGCGGGCGACGACGGGCGTCGGCTGCTCGTCCTGGCGCTGACCTGCGTCTGGGGGGTGCGGCTCGCCCTGCACATCGGGTGGCGCGGGCGCGGGCACGGGGAGGATCCGCGGTACGAGGCGATGCTCGCCAAGGCTCCCGACGGCCGCCGGAACCTGTACGCGTTCCGGATGGTGTACCTGCTTCAGGGCGGCCTGGTGTGGCTGGTGTCGCTGCCGGTGCAGATGGGGATGTACGTACCCGGTGCGCCGACCTGGGTCGCCTGGGCCGGGTGCGCGCTGTGGGCGGTCGGGCTGTTCTTCGAGACGGTGGGGGACTGGCAGTTGGCCCGCTTCAAGGCCGACCCCGCGAACCAGGGCATGATCATGGACCGGGGGCTGTGGTCCCTGACGCGGCACCCCAACTACTTCGGTGACTTCTGTGTCTGGTGGGGCATCTTCCTCGTCGCGGCGGGCAGCGCGGCGGCGGCGGTGAGCGTGGTCGGTCCGCTGGTGATGAGCTTCCTGCTGATCGGGGGGAGCGGCAAACGGCTTCTGGAACGGAGCATGGCGAAGCGGCCGGGGTTCGCGGAGTACGCGCAGCGGACGAACGGGTTCTTCCCGTGGGTGCCGAAGCGGGCGACGGTCAGGGCCTTTCGGGGAGGGTGACCGACGCGGTGAGGCCGCCGCCGGGGGCCGGGTGCAGGTCCAGCGTGCCGCCGTGCGCGTCGACGATGCCGGAGACGATGGCCAGTCCCAGGCCGTGGCCGCGGGGCGAGCCGCCGGTGGTGCCCGCCAGCCGTCCCCGGCCGCGCAGGAAGGGTTCGGCGTACGTGGCGACCGCCTCGGGTCCGAGCTGCTCGCCGGTGTTCGTCACGGTCAGCGTGCTCCGCCCGGAGGAGCCGGTGCCGGTGGCCAGGGTGACGGTGCCGCCGCCGGTGGGCAGGTTGTGCCGCAGGCCGTTCTGGAGCAGGTTGAGGGCGACCTGGCGCAGCAGCACGGGGTGGCCGGTGACCGGGGCGGGCAGGATTTCGGCGGACACGGTGATGCCCCGCTCGGCGGCCTCCTCGCGGATCAGTCCGAGGGCCTCGGCGGCGGTCTCCGCGAAGTCGACGGGTTCCAGCGGGAGTTCGGTGCGGCGGACTGCCGACAGCTGGAGCAGGGACTCGACGATCTCGATGCCGCGCTGGTTGGTTTCGTACAGTCGCGAGACCAGCCGCCCGTAGTCCTGGCCGGACGGGTCGGCGATCGCGACGTCCAGCATGGTGCGGGAGACGGAGAGGGGGGTGCGCAGCTCGTGCGAGGCGTTCGCGGCGAAGCGGCGCTGCTCCTCGAAGGACTCCTGGATGCGGCCCAGCATGTGGTCGAAGGTGTCGGAGAGATCGGTGAACTCGTCCGGCCTGCCACCGAGCCCGATGCGGTGGTCCAGCGAACCGGCGGCGGCCCGGTCGGCCGCCCGGGTGATCTCCTGCAGCGGGCGCAGCACCCGGCCCGCGATGAGCCAGCCCCCGGCGAGGCCGATCACGGTGACGGCGAGGAGGGCGAGGCCTGAGTAGCGCACCACTTGGTGCAGGATTTCGCTCCGGGCGGGGGCGTAGGGGTTGTCGCGCGGATTCGACGCCGTGAGCGGGTAGTTGGGGATCTTGTACATGGCCACGTAGACGACGGCCAGGGCGAGAGTGCCCGCGACGACGGCGAACAGGGCGTAGCTGAGGGTCAGGCGGAGGCGGGCGGACAGGCGGCGGGGACGGCGGGGGAGGGGCGCGGTGGTGTCCGTGCGGGAGGTGGTGTCCGTGGTGCTCATGGGGAGGGGGTCGATCCTTCGTCGAGTCGGTAGCCGACGCCGGGCACGGTGTGGATGGCCCACGGCTGGCCGAGTCGCTTGCGCAGGGTGGAAATGGTGATGCGGACCGCGTTGGTGAACGGGTCGGCGTTCTCGTCCCAGGCCTTTTCCAGGAGCGTCTCCGAGCTGACGACACCGCCCTCGGCGGCCATCAGGACCTCCAGTACGGCGAATTGCTTACGGGTGAGCGAAATGTAGCGGCCCGCGCGGAACACCTCGCGGCGGAAAGGATCCAGGCGCAGATCCCCGTGTTCGAGAATCGGCGGAGTGCTGTCCTTCGGACGGCGGGCCAGCGAACGCAGCCGTACGACGAGTTCCTTCAGGGCGAAGGGCTTGGTGAGGTAGTCGTCGGCGCCGAGTTCGAAACCGGTGACCTTTTCGTCGAGGTGGCCCGCCGCGGTCAGCATCAGTACGCGGCAGCCGAGCCCGCGCTCCACGATGGTGCGGCAGACGTCGTCGCCGTGCGTGCCGGGGATGTCGCGGTCGAGCACGACCACGTCGTAGGTGTGCACGGCGAGGCGTTCCAGGGCGGTGTCGCCGTCCCCTGCGATGTCGGAGGCGATGGCCTCCAGGCGGAGCCCCGCCTGGACGGCCTCGGCGAGATAGAGCTCGTCCTCGACGATCAGCACGCGCATCGGCGGTTTCTCCCTGTGTCTGTTCTTGTACGGGGCGGTGGTTCCTGTACGTGGTCGCTGTGCTCGTACGTCTCGCCCGCACCGCCCATGGAACGACGGCGGGCATATCGCGAACGTATCGGGAAAACGAAACGTCCGGACAACACGGCGGCAGCTCCACTGGAGGCATTGCACGACGGCCCCGGATTTCGGCGGGCCGTGGCCGCGCACCGTCCGGAGGAATGCACACATGCGTGAAACGAAGCCGCCCCGCACCTGGCTCGCCGCAGGGCCCCGTATGCGGCCCCGTATGTGGTGGACGGCCGGGGGCGTCGCCCTCGTGACGGCCGCCGGAGCGGGAGCGGTGGCGGTCCTGACGGCCGAGTCGGGCACGGGGTCGCGTGTCGAGGCGTCCGAGGGGCGCCTCCCGGGGCTCTGGGCGGGGCAGAACGGGCAGAATGGGAAGACGCCGCAGGGCGGGGCGCCGAACGAGGACGGCGCGGCGGACGCAGGCGACGGGTCCGTTCCCTCGGCCCGTGAGCTCACCCCCTTCGACACCGGGCACTCCGCGCTGCGCCACCTCGACCCCGCCCTGCTCAAGGCGGTCCAGGCGGCGGCGAAGGCCGCCAAGGAGGACGGGGTCGACTTCTTCGTGACGTCGGGCTGGCGCAGCAAGGAATACCAGCAGCGGCTGCTCGACGAGGGGGTGGCCAAGTACGGCAGCGAGGCGGAGGCGCGGAAGTTCGTGAAGACGCCGGAGACTTCGGAGCACGCGCTGGGCAAGGCGGTCGACATCGGCCCCACCGACGCGGACGACTGGCTCATCCGCAAGGGCGCGGCGTACGGACTGTGCCAGATCTACAACAACGAGATGTGGCACTTCGAGCTGCGCCCGACGCCGGGCGGTACCTGCCCGGTGCCGAAGCCGGACGCGGCGGGCTGATCCGATGACGCAGCTGCGCGAGGACCCGTATCCGGACGTGTTCATCGGGGGCGGGTTCTTCGACCCGGGGGCGGAAGCGGAATCCGCCCGGGGGCGGGGAGGGGAATCTGGAACAGGGGCGGTGTCCGGCCCCGGGGCAGATACGGAGGGCGAGTCCGAGGCCGGGCCAGGGGAGCGCTCGGCCGGGTACGGCCCCGAGCCCGAGGGCCTGCTCGGGGGCGTGCCCGAGGGTTTGCACGGGGGTGCGCCCGGGGGTCTGCACGGGGGTGCGCCCGGGGTCGTGCACGGGGGTGCGCCCGGGAGCTTGCTCGGGGATGTGTCCGAGGGCCTGTCTGGGGATGTGTCCGAGGGTTTGCACGGGGGTGCGCCCGGGGGCCTGCACGGGGGTGCGCCCGGGGTCGTGCACGGGGGTGCGCCCGGGAGCTTGCTCGGGGATGTGCCTGGGGGCCTGGATGAGGATGCGCCCGGGGTTGTGTCAGGCAGCGGGGGCGGCAAGGTGCACGTCGTGGATCGGGGGGTTCCCTCGCCGCGTGCCGTTCTCCTGCGCCGGTGGGTCCTTCGGCTGAGCCCCGCACCGGGGCCCGGTGGGAGCCGCTGGCGTCGGGGGCGTATCGCCGCGGCCCTCGCCCTGGCCGGCGGAAGCCTGCCGCTCGTCCATGGGGCCGTGCCCAACTCGGTCGGGAATCTGGGCAGTCTGCTGGACACCGTGCTGCCCTGGGCCGCTCTGGCCGTGCCGTTCGCCCTGCTGGTCGCGGTGCGGCGGCGTTCGGCGTCGGCCCTGGTGGCGGCGGGGCTCGCCGCCGTGGTGTGGCTCGGGTCCTTCTGGCCCGTGCTGGCGGCCGGGCCGGCCGCCGCCACGGCGAACCTGACCGTGCTCACCCACAACATCGGTGCGCGGAACGCGGATCCGGCCGCCGCCGCCCGCACCCTGCTCGCCGCCGGCCCCGACCTGGTGGCGCTGGAGGAGGTCACGGAGACCTCCCTCCCCGCGCTGCGCAAGGTCCTGGACCCGGCGCTGGCGCACTCCGTGCGGATCGGGACCGTCGCCCTGTGGAGCCGGTACCCCCTGGCGGACACCGGGCGCGTGGTGCTCGACCCGGGCTGGAGCCGTTCCCTGCGCGCCGAGGTGCGTACGCCCACAGGCCTGCTGGCCGTGTACGTCGTGCACCTGCCTTCGGTACGGGTCGGCCTCTACGGCTTCGGCACGGGGGCCAGGGACCGGAACATCCAGGAGCTGGGCCAGGTGCTCTCCCGGGAGCGGCGGGAGAAGGTGCTGCTCCTCGGGGATCTGAACGGCAGCACGGCCGACCGCAGCCTGGCGCCGCTCACCGTCGGGCTGCACCCGGTCCAGGACGCGGTGGGCGGCGGGTTCGGGTTCAGCTGGCCCGCGGCGTTTCCGCTGACGCGGCTGGATCACGTGTTGAGCCGCGGGGTGGTGCCGACCGAGTCCTGGACCCTTCCCGGGACGGGCAGCGACCACCTTCCGGTCGCGGCCCGGCTCAGGGTCTAGCGGCCGTCCGCCTGCCCCTCCGCCAGCCGTCTGCCCCCTCCGCCGTCCGCGTGCCCCCCCCCGGCTGGCCGCGCGCCCCCCGGCTGGCCGCGCGCCCCCCGCTAGCCGCGCGCCCCCCGCTAGCCGCGCGCCTCCTCGAAGCGTGCCCGTCCCTCCGCCAGGTCCACGATCGGGGCCGGGTAGTCGATGCGGGCCCGGTCGCGGCCCTCCAGGTGCCAGGGCCGGTGGACCGCCGGGCCCTTGAGGTCCGCCAGTTCCGGGACCCAGCGGCGGACGTAATCGCCGTGCGGGTCGAAGCGCTTCGCCTGGGTCAGGGGGTTCAGGACGCGGTTCGGGCGGGTGTCGGTGCCCGTGCCCGCCGCCCACTGCCAGTTGAGCTGATTGTTCGCCACGTCGCCGTCCACCAGGAGGGAGAGGAAGTGGCGGGCGCCCACCCGCCAGTCCACGTAGAGGGTCTTGGTGAGGAAGCCGGCGACCAGCAGCCGGCCCCGGTTGTGCATCCAGCCCTCGTGCGCGAGCTGTCGCATCGCCGCGTCGACCACCGGGTAGCCGGTCAGACCCGCCTTCCAGGCCGCGATCTCCTTCGGGTCCGAGCGCCAACGGTCGTTCCGGTCGCGGTAGTCGGACCAGGAGGCGGCCGGGCGGGCCGCGAGCACCTGGTGGTGGAAGTCCCGCCAGGCCAGCTGCCGTACGAACGCCTCCGCGCCCGTACCGCCCTTCTGCCGGGCCCGGTGCACCGCCTCCACCGGGGACAGACAGCCGAAGTGGAAGTAGGGGGAGAGCTTCGACGTCGCGTCGCCCGGCAGGTCGTCGTGGCGTGCCTCGTAGGACTCGATGCCCGAAGTGGTGTGCGAGAGCCAGGAGTTGAGGTGCTTGCGGGCCGTGCGTTCGCCGCCCGTCGCCAGGGCGGGCGAGGTGTTCTCGACTGCCGAGCGCGACGGCAGGCGGTCGCTCGCCACCCACTCAGGCACCCGGACCTCCCTCGGTGCGGTGACGACCGCACGCGCGCCTGCCGCCTCCCACCTGCGGTGGTACGGGGTGAACACCGCGAAGTGGTCCTTGCCGGGGCCTGACGGCGTCTGTGCGCCCGGCGGCACCACCGTGACCACCGCATCGTGGACCGCCAGCTCGCAGCGGGTGGGCGCGAGTGCGGTACGCAGCCGCTCCTCGCGGCGCAGGGCGTACCCGCTCGCCCCGCCCGCCACGTGGACCGTGTGCGCTCCGGTCTCGGTCACCACCCGGGCGACCTCCTCGACGACCGCTCCGCTGCGGACGACCAGCCGGCCGCCGCGGGCCCGCAGCTCCGCGTCCAGGTCCGCCAGGCAGTCGGCGAGGAACGCGCGCCGGTTGGGCGCCGCGAAGCCAGCGGCCCGCACCCCGTCGTCGAGCACGAACAGCGGCACCACCTCGTCGGCGCCGCGCAGTGCGGCCCGCAGCACGGGCTGGTCGTGGACGCGCAGGTCGGAGGTGAAGAGGGCGACGGCGATGCGGCTCGTACGGCCTGTGGGGCTCGCGTGACCCGTACGGCTCGTACGGCTGGTGGGGCTAGTAGGGCCAGTAGGGCTTGTGTGGCTCATGCGGGGAACTCCATCAGTGCGACCGGGGCGGACGTCGGTGCGGTGGACCCGCCGGACGGCTCCACCGTGATGCCCATGCCCGACGCCTTGCCGACCGGGCCGGCGAGCAGGACCGCGTCCGTGCGCGCTGCCGGGTTCAGCAGGCCCGCCGCGCGCATGGCGGTGCCGTCGTTGAACCACAGCTGGTAGACCTTGCCCGCCGGTGGCTCCGGCAATCCGGCCGCCACGAACGCGGCCTGGTCGCGGCTGCGTGAGACGACGACCGTCGCCGACGCCCCGCCCGCCAGCTTCCCCGTGCTCGCCTTCGCGTCCGGCGCGGCCAGCACCGCGGCCAGCGCCTCGGCCCTGCCCTGCGCCACCCGCGCCTGCTGCCGCGCGTCCTTCGCCACCTCGTGCTGCCACACCGCGATCCCGCCGAACGCGGCGGCAGCGGCCACGCACGCGGCGAGGGCGAAGCGGGAGGCGGTCCGGCCGTAGCGGCCCCGCGCCCGTCCCTGACGTACCGTCAGAGGCCCTTCCTGGCGTTCGGTGGCGATCCGCCGGAGCACCTGTTCCTTCAGGCGGGCGGGCGGCGTCTCGGTCATCGCCCGGCCCAACCGGGCGGCGGTGGCGGTCAGTTCGCCGACCTCCCGGGTGCAGGACGGGCAGTCCGCGAGGTGGCGCTCGAAGGCCGCCCGCTCGTCGTCGGGCAGGGCGTGCAGTGCGTACGCCCCGGTCAGCGTGTGCAGTTCGGCGGTGCTCATGTGCCCACCCCCAGGCAGTCGCGCAGCCGGATCAGTCCGTCGCGCATACGGGTCTTGACCGTGCCCAGGGGTACGGAGAGGAGTTCGGCGACCTCGCGGTAGGCGAGGCCGCGGTAGTACGCGAGGGTCACCGACTGGCGCTGGAGCTCGGTGAGGGAGCGCAGACAGCGGCGCACCTGCTCGCGTTCGAGGCGTGCCTCCACCTGTTCGGTGACCTCGTCGTACGCGGGCGTGCGGTCCAGCAGTGCGGCCCGCTGCTCACGGTCCGCCGACGCCTGCGCGGAACGCACCCGGTCGACGGCCCTGCGGTGCGCCAGCGTGAGCACCCAGGTCATGCCGCTGCCCCGGGACGGCTGGAAGCGTGCGGCGGTGCGCCACACCTCCACCAGCACCTCCTGGGCCACTTCCTCGGACTGCGCCGGATCCCGCAGCACACTGCGGATCAGCCCCAGGACGGGCCCGCCGACCAGGTCGTACACCCGGTCGAACGCCTCTTGGTCGCCCCTGGCCACCCGGCCGATGAGCTCCTGGAGATCGGGCCCCGGGGCGGGGGCCCCGCTGATGTGGACGGCTTCTTTCACGCGGCTTTCCTTCGCTGGCGGTGGGGGGCAAACAGTTCCCACCGGGTATTCGGAGGCGTCGCAAGGATGGATTGGTCCGAAGGGAAAGGGACTGCCGCGGATGTTCGGCCGCATCGAGAGTAGGCGGAGATGGTGCCAAAGCGGCGCAAGCTCACCCGTGCGCCCGCCCTCGTGGTGGTGTCGGTACGGCGGTCGACGCGGACCTTTCAGGACCTGCCGGAAGCCGGCCCGGCGGCCCGCGCTCCGTACGCCTTCCCATGCGCCTTCCCGTACGCCTTCCCGTGCAGCGCACGGATCGCCAGGAAGGTCAGCAGGCCGATCGGCGACAGCAGGACGGTCAGGACCAGCAGCGGCCCCATCAGCAGCGGGTGCAGACCCAGACGGCGCGCTTCGAGGAACATCCACTGGCCGAGCAGCAGGTCCCAGGCGATGACCTGGGCCCAGATCGCACCCGCGCCGTTTGCGAGGACCACCAGCTCGCGGAACCCGTCCAGGCCGGGGCTGCTGACGGCTGCCCACAGCCCGGGGAACACCGGGACGGCCATCGTCAGATAGACGGCCAGGATCGGCAGCACGGTCAGCGGAGAGCCCGCGATCCGCACGGTCCAGCGCCAACGCGGCGCGAACACCATCAGCAGCCAGAAGGGGGCGGCCAGGAAGAAGGACAGGTCGAAGAGGAAGCCGGTCATGTGGCGAGCTCCTTGCTGCCGAGGTCCGTGTGCCTGTCGCGGCCGGCAGGGGTACGGGGAGTACGCAGGGCGGCGAGCAGTCCCGCGGCCGTCGCCAGGGCGAGGGCCCCGGCCGCCGCCAGCGTCGTGCCGTCCGGGTCGACCAGTGACTGTCCGCGCAGCGCCTGCCAGGTCACCAGGGCGAGCAGGGAGCCGTACGAGGCGGAGGCGACCGCCGTCAGCCGCAGCCGGACCACCGGGTCGGCGAGGCGGGCGACGCGCGGGGCGAGCGCGAGCAGCAACAGGGCCAGCAGGGGCAGGAGTTGCAGTGAGTGCATCCCGACGAAGTGCGGTATGCGCAGGTCGCCGCCGGTGGTCGCCCAGCCGGTCACGGCCATCGAGGGGCCGCCGTCGGCCACGCCCACGCCGTGCGCCCCGGACGTGTCCGTGATGCCGGCCCGGCGCTGGGCGGCGGTCGGCTGCGTCATCAGGAATCCGAGCGCGGTCCCGGCGAGGGCGAGCACCGCACCGGCCTTCACGGCGAGGGAGGCCGCCCGGTCCAGGAGCTTGGTGCGCAGCAGCAGTACCGCGATGACCAGGCTGCCGAGCCACAGCACCACCACGGTCATGCCCATCAGGGCGAACACCGTCGAGTCGAGCGGCGTCTCCATGTTGAAGTGACTGCGCTTGCCGCGGGCCGCCTGGCCCACTATCAGCACCATCTCCGCCAGGCTCGCCACCGCGACCACCGTCCCGGCCCACCAGCCGATCCGGGCGCGGCGCCGGGTGCCGGAACGGGTGAGCAGCGACAGCATCCAGGCCAGGGAAAGCCCGTAGGCGGTGAACGACGCCGAGAACTTGAACGGTTTGAACCACACCGGCGAGTTCATGACCGTGCGGTCGTCGATCACGAGACCTGTACCGGTGGCTACGGTTAAGACGATCATCAGGGCCGAGAAGACAACCAACGGACGATGCCAGGTACGCCATGCGTGCATGGGAGACCCCCACTGAGAATGGATAGCGGCACTCGCCGCTATCGGATAGCTAAACTATCCATGTGGGGTACAGGGTTGGCAAGGCCCTTCTGTGGAGCGAGAGGTGAACAGGCAGTGCGCATAGGCGAGTTGAGCAGCAGGACGGGTGTCCCGGTGCCGACGATCAAGTACTACGTCCGTGAAGGGCTGCTCCCGGCAGGGGAGTTGACCAGCCCGAACCAGGCGAGTTACGGGGATGCGCACGAGCGGCGGCTGCGGTTGATCCGCTCGCTGCTCGGCGCGGGCGGACTGTCGCTCGCACGGATCCGCGAGATCCTCGCCGCGGTGGACGACACGTCGCAGCCGGTGCACAAGCTGCTGGGGGAGGTCGCGGGTGCGGTGGCGCCGCCGAGCAGGATCGGGGGCGGGGAACCGTCGGAGACGGCTCGCCGGGTGGTGGCCGAACTGGCGGAACGGCGCGGTTGGTCCGTGCCGCCGGGGCACCCGGACGGCGAGGCCCTCGCCCGCACGCTGACCGAGGCGGAGCGGCTCGGGCACGAGGAGTTCGCCGGGACGCTCGACGCGTATGCGGAGGCGGCGGAGAAGGTGGCGGCGGCGGATCTGGCGTACGTCGGGGGGCGGGGTGCGCGGGACGACGTGCTGGAGAGCGTGGTGATCGGGATGGTGCTGGGGGACGCGATGTTCGGGTCGCTGAGGAGGATTGCGCAGGCGGAGGAGTCGGCGCGGATCCATGGGGCGGGGGAGGGGGAGTCCCCGCCTGGCCTCGTGTAGCCGTCCGGCGTTTGAGGACGCGCGGTGTTTGAGGACGCGCGGTGTTTGAGGACGCGCGGTGCAGCCGTGCACCGGGCGCGGCCCGGGGGCCCGCCCCCGCCGACCCGTACGCCGGGGGGCGGGAGCGAGCGCGAGCCGGGGCGAGGGGGGCGGCTCCGCGCGGGGGCCGCCCCATGCCCACCCGTCCCGCCCCATGGGGCGGCCCATGTGCCCATGGGGTGGCGGGGTGCGGCCCATGTGCCCATGAGGCGGCGGGGCGTGGCCCGTGGGGTGGCGGGGTGTGGCCCGTGGGGCTTGTGGGGCTGTTAGGCCGGTGTGGGTTCCTGTTCGCGTTCCACCTGCTCGTTCCACTCCCGCTTCACGGCGCGCCACGCGTCGTCGTCCTGGCCGAGCCGCCAGTAGCCGGAGATCGAGAGCCGTTCGCGCGGGATCTCGCGTTCGACCCGCAGGTGTCGGCGCAGGTCCTTCACGAAGCCCGCCTCGCCGTGCACGAACGCGTGCACGTCACCCGCCGGGAACTCCAAGTCGCGTACCGCCGCGACCAGTTGTTCGCCCACCGGTGCGGAGCCCCGGTGCAGCCAGGTCACCTCGATGCCGTCCGGCGTCACGATCTTCTGTTCCTCGGCCGCGTCCGCGACCTCGATGAAGGCGTGCACCACCGCACCCGCCGGCATCCGCTCCAGCGAGGCCGCGATCGCGGGCAGCGCGCTCTCGTCACCGACCAGGAGGTGCCAGTCCGCCGCCGGGTCCGGGGCGTATCCGCCGCCCGGGCCCAGGAAGCGGACCGTCTCGCCCGCCTGGGCGCGGGCCGCCCACGGGCCGGCCAGGCCCTCGTCGCCGTGCACCACGAAGTCGATCGCCAGCTCGCCCGCCTCGGCGTCCCAACTGCGGATCGTGTACGTCCGGTTGACCGGCCACTGCTCCGCGGGGAACTCCTCGCGGATGCGGGCCATGTCGAAGGGCTCCGGATAGGTCACCCCGGGCGCAGGGAAGAGCACCTTGACGTAGTGGTCGGTGAACTCCCCGGCGCCGAGACTCGCGAGGGCCTCGCCGCCGAGGACGACGCGCACCATGTGCGGGGTGATCCGCTCGGTGCGCAGCACCGTCGCCTCGTGGGCTCGCGGTGCCTTACGGGCCGGTCGTTCTGCCACAGTGCTCTCCCCAAATACGCTGTACGGCTACATTGCTTAGGCTTACCTAAGCTAACAGCTCATCCGTGGAGGACCGAGAGCAGCCGCTGCAAAGAACCTCCCAAGCCCCACCGCTCGGCCAGGGCCTCCAGTGCTGCCGGATCGTGGGGTGCGGAGGGCAGTGCCGGGTCGAACGGCGGCAGCGGTACGTCCCCCGCGACCCGCACCACCTTCGGCGCCACCGCGAGGTACGGCCTTGCCTCGTCGAGCTTCTTCCGCTGGGAGGGGGTGAGCTTCGCGGCCGGGTCGTCGACGGCCGCCATGATCCCGGCCAGGTTGCCGTACGCGTCGAGCAGCTTGGCGGCGGTCTTCTCGCCGATCCCGGGCACGCCCGGCAGGCCGTCGCTGGGGTCGCCGCGCAGCAGGGCCAGGTCCACGTACCCCGGACCGTCCACTCCGTACCTCTCGCGCAGCCAGGCCTCGTCGGTGACCTGGAGGGTGCCGACGCCCTTGAGCGGGTAGAGGATGCGGCGCTCGCGGGCGTCGTCGACGAGCTGGAACAGGTCGCGGTCGCCGGTCACGACGTCGACCGGGCCCTTGGCGAGGCCGGTCAGGGTGCCGATGACGTCGTCCGCCTCGTACCCGTCGGAGCCCACCCGGGCGATGCCGAGTGCGGCGAGGACCTCCTCGATCACCGGGACCTGCGGGGAGAGGGTGTCGGGGGTCTCCTCGGCGTCCGGGCCGCCCTCGACCTCCTCGGCGACGCGGTGCGCCTTGTAGGAGGGGATGAGGTCGACCCGCCACTGCGGGCGCCAGTCGTTGTCCCAGCAGGCCACCAGGTCGTCCGGCCGGTGGTCCTGGACCAGGCGGGCGATGAAGTCGAGCAGGCCGCGGACCGCGTTGACGGGCGTGCCGTCGGGGGCGCGGACCGAATCGGGGACCCCGAAATAGGCCCGGTAGTAGAGGGAAGCGGTGTCGAGGAGCATCAGACGTCGGGTCACGCCCCCGATGATGCCGCACCCCACCGACACCGGCCCGGCACGACCGCCCCTGCGTCGCGTCCACCGCCCCTGGGTCACGGCCGCCACCGCGTCGGAAATGCGTAAGTGAACTGGATCACTTTCCGTTTGGCTCGTGTCACCCCGGGCAGGGGCGCCGTCGGAGCGAGCCTGGTCCGAAGTTCAACTTCTTGATTTGAAGCTGCATCTTCCGGCGGGTGCAGCGGGCCGAATCCGCGCCGCTCCACGACCTGCCCGCGGGGGTGGCCGGTCGTCATCGGTTCAACGCGTGAGGTGTATGTGTCCAGGCTGCAAGCCGAGAACCTGTACAAGGTCTTCGGCAGACGACCCAGCGAGGCGGTTCGGAAGCTCGAAAGCGGTTCCGACCGCGACGAGCTGCGCGCCGAAGGTACGACCGCCGCGGTGATCGACGCCTCGTTCAGCGTCGAGCCCGGCCAGATATTCGTCGTGATGGGCCTCTCCGGCTCGGGCAAGTCCACGTTGCTGCGCATGCTCAACGGACTGCTCGACCCGACCGCGGGCCGCGTCCTGTTCGACGGACAGGACCTGACCGCCCTGTCCCCGAAGGACCTGCGCGACGTGCGTGCCAAGAAGATCTCCATGGTCTTCCAGCACTTCGCGCTGTTCCCGCACCGCAGTGTGCTGGAGAACGCCGCGTACGGCCTCGAAGTGCAGGGTGTCCCGCGCGCCGAGCGCGAGCGCGCCCACGAGGCGCTGGAGATGGCCGGCCTGAAGGGCTGGGAGAAGTCCTGGCCCGACGAGCTGTCCGGCGGCATGCAGCAGCGCGTGGGCCTGGCCCGTGCACTCGCCACCGACGCCGACCTGCTCCTCATGGACGAGTCGTTCAGCGCGCTCGACCCGCTGATCCGCCGCGACATGCAGGACCAGCTCCTCGAACTCCAGAAGACCCTGAAGAAGACCATCGTCTTCATCACCCACGACCTCAACGAGGCCATGCGCCTCGGCGACAACATCGCCGTGATGCGGGACGGCCGTATCGTCCAGCTCGGCACCGCCGAGGACATCCTCGTCACGCCCGCCAACGAGTACGTCGCCTCCTTCACCCAGGACGTCGACCGCTCCCGCGTGCTGACGGCCGGCGCCATCATGGCCGAGCCGCACACCGCGATCGGGACGAAGGACGAGTCCGGCAAGGAACTGCGCACCCCGCAGGACGTCATCGCCGCCGCCCCCGCCACGGTCGCCGCGGACACCCCGATCATCGAGCTGTTCACGCCGTGCTCGACGAGCGAGGTACCCGTCGCCGTGACCGACGCGAAGGGCTCCCTGATCGGCGTCGTCCCGCGCTCCCGGCTGCTCGCCGTGCTCGGCGAGCCGATGGAACCGACCGCGCCCGCGCTCGTGGAAGACGACGAGGACGGCCGGCAGGACGCCGTGAACGTGAAGAAGGTGTCCGCAGGTGCCTAGGCTCAACCTCGGCCAGTGGGTCGATTCCGCAGTCGACTGGCTGACCAAGAACCTCGCATGGCTCTTCGACTTCATCTCCACCGTCGTCGGCGGCATGCAGGAGGGCATCTACGCCGTCCTCGGCGCCCCGCAGCCGCTGCTCATGGCGGGCATCCTCGCCGTCATCGCCTTCTGGCTGCGCGGTCTGACCGCCGGTGTGCTCTCCTTCGTCGGCTTCGCGCTGATCGACTCCATCGAGCTGTGGGACGACGCCATGTCGACCCTCTCGCTCGTGCTCGTGGCGACCATCATCACGATGGTCATCGCGATCCCGCTGGGCATCTGGGCCGCGCGCTCGGACCGCGTCAGCGCCGTGACCAGGCCGGTCATGGACTTCATGCAGACGATGCCGGCGATGGTCTACCTGATCCCCGGCATCCTGTTCTTCGGCGTCGGCGCCGTCCCCGGCATCATCGCCACCATCATCTTCTCGCTGCCCCCGGGCGTGCGCATGACCGAGCTGGGCATCCGGCAGGTCGACGCCGAACTGGTCGAGGCGGCCGAGGCGTTCGGCACCAAGCCCGGCGACATCCTCAAGCGCATCCAGCTGCCGCTGGCCCTGCCGACGATCATGGCCGGCATCAACCAGAAGATCATGCTCTGCCTCTCGATGGTCGTCATCGCGGGCATGGTCGGCGCCGGCGGTCTCGGCGGCGCGGTCTACCGCGCGATCGGCAACGTCGACATCGGCCTCGGCTTCGAGGCGGGCATCTCCATCGTCATCCTGGCGATGTACCTGGACCGCATGACCAGCTCGCTGGGCACCGCGGTCTCCCCGCTGGGCCGGCGCGCCCTGGCCAAGGCCCGTGCCATGGCCGGCGGCCCGAAGATCTGGTCGTACCGTCCGCAGCCCGTCGTGGCCGTCGCGGGCATCGTGATCCTCGCGCTCGTCGCGGGCAGCATGAGCATGTTCGGCGGCAAGAAGGCCAGCACCGCGTCCGACCCGGCGCAGATCGGCAAGGGCAAGAAGATCTCCATGGGTTACATCCCGTGGGACGAGGGCATCGCCTCCACCTTCCTCTGGAAGGAGATCCTGGAGCAGCGCGGCTTCACGGTCGACGCCAAGCAGTACGAGGCGGGCGCCCTCTACACCGGTCAGTCGACGGGTCAGATCGACCTCAACACCGACGCCTGGCTGCCGACGACGCACGCCCAGTACTGGTCCAAGTACAAGGACAAGCTGGAGGACATGGGCGCCTGGTTCAGCCCGACGTCCCTGGAGCTGACCGTCCCGGCGTACCTGAAGGACGTCAACACCCTCGACGACCTCAAGGGCAAGGCGGACCTGTTCGGCGGCAAGATCGTCGGCATCGAGCCGAGCGCCGGCGAGATGGGTCTGCTCAAGGACAAGGTGCTGCCCGCCTACGGCCTCGACGAGGAGTACAAGCTCGTCGAGGGCTCCACGCCCGGCATGCTCGCCGAGCTGAAGCGCGCGTACGCCAAGCAGGAGCCGATCGTCGTCCCGCTCTGGTCGCCGCACTGGGCCTACAACGACTTCAAGCTCAAGAAGCTCAAGGACACCAAGGGTGCCTGGGGCAAGGGCGACGGCGTCCACACGCTGGCCCGCAAGGGCTTCTCGGCGGACAACCCCGAGGTCGGCAAGTGGATCAAGGACTTCAAGCTGGACGAGAAGCAGCTCACCAGCCTTGAGGCGCAGATCCAGAAGTCCGGCAAGGGCAAGGAGCAGGAGGCCGTCCGCACCTGGCTGAAGGCCAACCCGGGCCTGGTCGACAAGCTCGCCCCGGTCGCCAAGGCCGCGAAGTCCGCCGACGGCAAGGACGAGCGCGACCGCGCCGTCGAGATGGGCTGGTTCCCCTGGGAAGAGGACATCGCCGCCACGTACCTCTGGAAGAACGTCCTGGAGCAGCGCGGCTACAAGATCAACCTCAAGCAGTTCGAGGTCGGTCCGATGTACGCGGGCCTCGCCGCCGGTGACGTCGACGTCCAGCTCGACGGCTGGCTGCCGTACACGCAGAAGAACTACTGGGACAAGTACAAGGACAAGCTGACCGACGTCGGCTCCTGGTACGGACCCACCTCCGTCGAGATCGCCGTGCCGTCCTACGTCAAGGACGTCAAGTCCCTGGAGGACCTCAAGGGCAAGGGCGAGCAGTTCAAGGGCAAGATCATCGGCATCGAGCCCGGCGCCGCCGCCATGAAGAACGTCAAGGACAACGTCCTTCCCGGCTACGGCCTGGACAAGGAGTACACGCTCGTCGAAGGCTCCACGCCAGCCATGCTGACCGAGCTGAAGCGCGCGTACGCCAAGAAGGAGCCGGTCGCCGTACTGCTGTGGACGCCGCACTGGGCGTACAACGCGTACGAGATGAACAAGCTCACCGACTCCAAGAAGCTCTTCGGTGAGGGCGACCGCCTGCACATCATCGGCAACAAGGACTTCGGCAAGAACTACCCGCAGCTGACCAAGTGGTTCAAGGACTTCAAGCTGGACGAGAAGCAGCTCGCCGGCCTGGAGAACGAGATCCAGAAGCGCGGCACGGGTCACGAGCCGGAGGCCGTCGAGGCCTGGATGAAGCAATACCCGGGAATCGCGGACAGGATGGCCCCCGTCGCGGGCTGAAGGTCCCACCCCGTTTCCCCGGCCGGGCC
>NZ_JBSGZD010000149.1:0-18597 GCF_053610825.1 Streptomyces sp. NPDC054863
CCACATAAGTGAGGCGCGCCCCCCGTGCACGGGGGGCGCGCCTCACTTATGTGGGACCGGTGGTGCTCAGTTGTGGCCGAAACGCCGTTGGTGCTTACGGGCCACGTCGGCCGGGCTGCCCTGCGCGGGGGGCTGGGCCGGCGCTTCGAAGGCGGTGCTCTTCTCCGACTGCTGCGAAGCCCTGTCCTGCGGTGTGGACTGCTGCTGCTTGCGGCTGTTCTTGTTCTTGGCCATGGAATGCCTCCTGAAAGGTCTAGGTGCCAGGCCGCGACCAGACTCACACAGTGGGACAGAAGGCGCATTTTGGATCATTGCTGTACGTAATCGGGCGCCGTGCGGAGTAATCGGCCACAACTTCCGCGCTAACTTCACTCTTCGCCACGCCGATGATCGAGTTCCGGCCGTTAAGCCCCGTGAGGTCGGGCAGACTCGATAGAAACCCGTATGCCTCTCGACCCTTGTCCTTTGTTTTCGAGTTCTTCACGCCTTTCGAAGAACTCAGCTTCGAACAATTTCCGAGGTTCCTGAAAGAGGGTGGAACGCGTGGACCGTTGCGTCGTCCTGGTGGACGCCGGCTATCTGCTGGGCGCCGCCGCGAGTCTGCTGGCCGGGGAGCCGGCCCGCTCGCGCATCACCGTCGACCATGCCGCCCTCATCCAGGGCCTGCGCGAGCGGGCCGTGGCCGATACGCAGCAGCCGCTGCTGCGCATCTACTGGTTCGACGGCGCCCCCGACCGCGTACCGCAGCCGGAACACCGGCGGCTGCGCGTGATGCCCCGGGTGACCGTGCGACTGGGGGCCCTGACCCGTAGCGACGGCCGCTGGGCGCAGAAGGGCGTGGATGCGGCCATGCACGCGGAACTCACCGAGCTGGCCAGAAATCGCGCCTGCTCCGACATCGTGCTGGTGACCGGGGACGGCGATCTGCTGCCCGGGCTGATGTCCGCCAAGGAGCACGGCGTCGCCGTCCACCTGTGGGCGGTGCAGGCCGCCGACGGCGACTACAACCAGTCCGAGGACCTGGTCGCGGAGGCCGACGAGCGCCGCGTCCTGGACCGGGTGTGGATCACCCGGGCGGTACGGGCCAAGGAGTACGGCGGCGTGTGCGCCCCGCCGCCGGTGCCGCGCCCCGAGATCGCCGCCATCCTGTCCGCACCTCTGCCGGAGTCCGCGCTCGCCGCCCAGGCGGAGGCGCAGGCCCGCGTCGAGGCACAGGCCCACGTCGAGGCACGGGCCCGGGTCGAGGCCCAGCGCTCCGAAGCCGCCCACAACGGCACCGCCGCCCCCAGGCCCCCTGCCCAGAACGGCTCGGAGGCCCCCGCCGCCGCCGCGGCCAAGGGCGTCCCCACCCCCAAGGACCTGGCCGGGCTGCGAGGCCCCGGCACCCAGCCCGCCCAGCACCCGCCGCACGCCGCGCACCCCCCGGCCGGCAGCGCGACCCTGCGCTGGTCGTCCGACAAGGGCTGGGTGGAGCGGCCGGGCGGCGGCGCGGCCCTGGGCGAACCCCCGGAGACCGCCTCGCTGCCCACCCTCGCCCAGCTCACCAGCGCCGAACAGCGCTGGGCGGACCGCGAGGAGGACATCACCACGGTCGGCGGCGACCCCTTCGAGGTGGGCCAGGTATTCGCCCGCCGCTGGATGGAACGCCTCCCGGAGCCCGTCCACACCCAGAAGCTGTCCACGATGTACCCGCGCATCCCGCACCGCATCGACGGCGAGCTGCTGCGGTACGCGGCCAGGTTCGGCCTTCTCGCGCACAAGGACGACCAGATCGACGAGCACGACCGGTACGCGATCCGGGCGGGCTTCTGGCGCGAGATCGACGTACGTGCGGCGGCCGAGCACGCGACGGTCGCGGACTGAGGACCGTCCGCACAGGGCCTGACGTGGGGCTTGTCGTGACACCGCGGACGTGGACCCCGGCGGCTTTCGGCGGGCCGGGGACCACGTAGGCTCGTTGCTCGTGAGTACGGGCACAGCGGACACCACGGACACGGGTCGGGAACCGCACGACAGGGCTGTCGTGTGTGCGGTCGACGGGCTGGTCAAGGTGTACCCCGCGGCCCGCGCCCGGCGCGGCGCGCCCGCCGTGCCGGAGGTCCGGGCCAGCGACGGCATCTCGCTCGGCGTGCGGCGCGGCGAGATCTTCGGCCTCCTCGGCCCCAACGGTGCGGGCAAGACCACCCTCGTGCGGCAGCTGACCGGCCTGATGCGGCCCGACGCGGGCACCGTCGACGTCCTCGGCCACGATCTCGTACGCCATCCGGAGCGCGCCTCCCGCCTGCTCGCCTACCTGGGGCAGGAGAGCAGCGCTCTCGACGAGCTGACCGTGTCGCTGGCCGTGGAGACGACCGGACGGCTGCGCGGACTGCCCCTGAAGCAGGCGCGGGCCGAGCGGGACGACGTACTCGAAGAACTCGGACTGACCCCGCTCGCGGGCAAGCCCCTGAAGAAGCTGTCCGGCGGGCAGCGGCGGCTGGCGTGCTTCGCGACCGTACTGGTCGGGGAGCGGCCGGTACTGGTCCTCGACGAGCCCACCACCGGCATGGACCCGGTCGCCAGGCGTGCGGTCTGGTCGGCGGTCGACCGGCGGCGGGCCGAACGCGGCGCGACCGTCCTGCTGGTCACCCACAACGTCATCGAGGCGGAGACCGTCCTCGACCGGGTCGCCGTCCTGGAGCGCGGTCGGGTCATCGCCTGCGACACCCCGGCCGGGCTCAAGGCGCAGGTCGCCGACGAGGTCCGGCTGGAACTGGTGTGGCGGGAACGGGCGCCGATGGACGTGCCCGAGGTCGCCGCCCTGCGGGGCCTCGGCGGCGTCGAAGGCTCGGGGGACGGTTCGGGCGACCGTGTACAGGTGTCCGGGCGCCGGTGGGTGCTCAGGCTGGCGCCGGACGAGGCGCGGGCCGCGGTCGCCGCGGTCACGGGAGGCGCGGCCTTCGCCGCCCTCGACGACTTCACGCTGGCCACACCGAGCCTGGAGGACGTGTACCTCGCGCTCGGCGGCGGACGTACGGAAGGGCTGGTCAAGGCGTGAGTGCTGGGTCGATCGAGGCAGTGGGGACCGCCGCACCGGCCGCGGTCGCCCGTACGGCGGTGGCGGAGGGAGCGGCGGAGCTCGCGCCGTCCGCGCGGTTCCTGCCCTCGCTGGCCGCCGTGTACCGGGCGCAGCTGTCGCGGGCCAGGGTGGCGCGCATCCCGCTGCTCTTCGTCGCGACCTTCCAGTCCGTCGGGATCATGATCCTGATGCGCGGAGTCGTGGACGGCGGCGGCGAGGCGCGGGCCGTGGTCGCCGGGTCGAGCGTGCTGGTCGTGGCGTTCGTCGCGCTGAACCTCCTGGCCCAGTACTTCGGGCAGCTGCGGGCGAGCGGCGGCCTCGACCACTACGCGACGCTGCCGGTGCCGCCCGCGTCGGTGGTGCTGGGCGCCGCCGCCGCGTACGCGTCGTTCACCGTGCCGGGGACGCTGGTCACGGCGGGCGTCGGATGTGCGCTCTTCGGGTTGCCGATGGGCAACGTGTGGGTGCTGGTGGCGGTGATCCCGCTCGCGGGAGCTGCCCTGGCCGGGCTCGGGGCGGCTCTGGGGCTGCTTGCCCCGCGCCCCGAACTGGCCACCCTGCTCGGCCAGTTGGGCATGTCGGCGGCGCTGCTGCTCGGGGTGCTGCCGGCGGAGCGGATGCCGGCGGTCGTCTCGTACGCGAGGGACCTGCTGCCGTCGACGTACGGGGTGGAGGCCTTCGCCAGGACCTTCGACGCGCATCCGGACTGGGCGGCGGTCGGTCTTGACCTGGGGGTGTGCGCGGGGGTGGGTGTCGTCTCGCTCGCCGTGGCCACGTGGGCGTACCGGCGCGCTGCGGTGCGCTGAGGGGATCGGTGGGGGTGCGGCGTCCGCGGGGTGGCCGTCCCGTGCGGCGTCCGCGGGGTGGCCGTCCGGTGAGGCGGGCCCGGGGCGGCCGTCCGGTGAGGCGGGGCTCGGCGGGGCCTGGCACGATGTCGGAGTGACCGCTCCTCTGACACCGCCTCACCAGCCCTCGCCCCACGACCCCTGGCAGACGCCCACGGCGTACGGCGACAAGTCCGGCTCCGCCGCCCGCCCCGCAGGGCCGGACGACCCCGATCTCGCGACGGACGTCCTGCGGGCCCTGGTCGTGCTGGTGGTGACAGCGGTGGCCGGGCTGCTGCTGGGGCTGCTGTGGGCGTGGCTGGCGCCGAAGGTGCCGCTCGTCTCGACCGACAAGGCGGTCTTCCTCAGGGACACCGAGGGCGAGGAGGCGGCGGGCGCTGACGGAACGTTTGTCCTGCTGTCCGTCGGCTTCGGGTTCGTCAGCGCGGCTCTTGCCTTCTGGTTCTACCGGCGCGGTGGGATTCCGCTGGTGATCGCACTGGCGCTGGGTTCGCTGATGGGGGCGTGGCTGGGCTGGATGGCCGGCGGCTGGTTCGGGCCGGCGGCGGACGTGGTGGCCCATGCGAAGGCGGTGGGGGCGGGGGTCGTCTTCGACGCCCCGCTGAAGCTGGAGGCGAAGGGGGCGCTGCTGGCGTGGCCGTTCGTGGCGGTGCTGGTGCACCTGGGGATCACGGCGGTCTGGGGGGTGCGGGATCCGGAGCCGGAGTTCGAGTGGGGGGCTTATTACGGGGTGCCGGCGGATTCAGGGCCGGGGGTGCCGGATTCCGGGCCGGGGGTGCCGGCGGATTCCGGGCCCGCTCCCGGGGCCGGCCCCGGGCCTCAGCAGGGTTAGGGCGGGGCCGCCGAGGCCAGAGCCGGGGGCGTGTCACGTGCGGGTGCGTCGTGGCTGGTCGCGCAGTTCCCCGCGCCCTTGCCGGGGCGCCCCGGCTCCTCGCGATGCCTGGAGGGGCGGTCCCGCTCGGGCGTCAGGCCGGGCGTTTGCCGTGGTTGGCTTTGTGTTTTTTGATGCGCCACTTGCGTTTGCGGGTCTTCTTGGACATGGCTTCACATCCCTCGGCTCGCGGTCGGACCGTGGAAACTAGCGGAGGGTGAGGGGTTCGTCGAGACCCTGGGACAGGCCCTACGGGCGTCCGATCGGGGCGAGGACGGCGGCGGTGAGCGTCGCCAGGTCCGCGGGGGACAGTTCGACCTCCAGGCCGCGGCGGCCCGCCGAGACGCAGATGGTGGGGTGCGCGGAGGCGGAGGCGTCCAGGACCGTGCGGAGCTTCTTGCGCTGGCCAAGGGGGGAGATGCCGCCCAGGACGTAGCCCGTCGTGCGTTCCGCCGCCGCCGGGTCGGCCATCGTGGCGCGTTTGCCGCCGACGGCGGAGGCGAGGGCCTTGAGATCGAGTGAGCCCGCGACCGGGACCACCGCGACCGTGAGCTTGCCGTCGACGTCGGCGACCAGGGTCTTGAAGACCCGGTCCGGCGTGACGCCGAGCGCCTGCGCCGCCTCCTCGCCGTACGACGCAGCCGCCGGGTCGTGCTCGTACGCGTGCACGGTGTAGGGCGTGCCCGCCGCCGTCAGCGCCACCGTCGCAGGGGTGCCGCCCGTCTGTGCGGACTGCTTCTTCTTCGCCAACGTAACGGTCCCTGGGGTCAGTTGGGGCAGGTGGGTGCGCGGGTGAGGGCTTCCGCCGGGATGGAGGGGAGGTGGCGGACGATGGCCGTCTCGGTGCGGAGGATGGTCAGTTCCTCGCGGAGGCGGGTGGCCGTGTCGGGGGCCTGGAGCAGGCGCTGGCGGGTCGGGGTGTCGAGCATCGTCGCCGCCGCGACCAGGTAGGAGACGACCGAGGGCTCGTCGGGGAGGTCGGCGGCCGAGGTGAGGGTCGCCTCGCGGGCGCCGGCGAGGCGCTTCTGGTACGTGCGGAAGGCACGCAGGACTCCCTCGGCGAGGGCGCCCGCCTCGTCGCCCTGCTCCTCGTCGAGTTCTTCGAGCTCGGCCATCAGATAGGGGCCGCTCGCGTCCACGGAGAGGAGCTTCACCCGCTTCGTACCGGTGGCGAGGACCTCGAAGCTGCCGTCCTCGCGTTCGCGGATCGTCGCCGCGTCCGCGACGCAGCCCACCCGGTGGAACGCCTGGAGGGGGTCGGCGCCGAAGCCCGCCGCAGGTCCCTGCTCGGTCACCGCCGTCGGGTCGTCGGGCATGCCCGTCGCGGTGCGGGCGACCTCGCGGCCGTCGCGGATCGCGACGACGGCGAACCGGCGCGGTTCGTCGTCGTCGGAGTCGTCGTCGGCGCCGTCCCCGGGGGCCGACTTGAGCAGGTCGCGCATCATGGCGCGATAACGCTCCTCGAAGACGTTCAGCGGCAGCACGAGGCCCGGGAACAGAACCGAGTTCAGCGGAAAGAGCGGCAGTCGAGCGGTGGTCACAGCGGTCAAGCGTAATGGCCGTCGGACCTGCTCCGGCCTGGAGTCCACCGACGGACCCCCACCGGCTTCGTACGGCCCGCCTCGGGCACCGCGTCGGAGGCCGCCCGGGACCGGGCCGCGTACCGCAGTTCGAGGAAGCGGCCGAGCGGGTCCTCGTCCGGTGCGCCCGAGGCGGGCGACGCCCAGGGGAAGGACGTCGCGTACGGGCCGATCAGCCGGAACTGCTCCAGCGCCTCGGTCCACCGCTCCCTGCTGACCAGTACGTACGCGAGGAGGTTGCGCACCTCCGCCGCCCACGGA
This sequence comes from Streptomyces sp. NPDC054863, assembly GCF_053610825.1. NCBI lineage: Bacteria > Bacillati > Actinomycetota > Actinomycetes > Kitasatosporales > Streptomycetaceae > Streptomyces > Streptomyces sp. NPDC054863. Next base: position 6,616 of record NZ_JBSGZD010000149.1, read on the forward strand.
TCGCCGGGCGCGTACTCGGCGGACAGCGCGATCGCCAGGTCGGCGGCCCTGTCGATCCGGGCGGTCAGCCGGGTGGCCGGCGAGGCGGGCGACGGCGGGGCAGGCGGGGCGGACGAGGAGAGCGGGGCGGGTGGGGCAGGTGCACCTTCCGGCAGCAGGGCGAATGCCGCGCGGACCGGCAGCGCCTGGATCAGTGAGCCGGGCAGCGCGTCCTCGGCGGCCTGCTCCGCGAAGTCGAAGCATTCGCGGTGTGTCGAACCCTGCGCGGCCAGGTACTTCAGGGCCGCCACATGGCAGCCGTAGTGGTGCGAGGAGCGCCGCACGGCCTGTGCCCACAGCGCCTCGAACGTGTCGTGCGCGGCCAGCGACCCGCGGGCGTGGTCCAGCGCGATCCGCCACGGCACCGGGTCGTACGGCGCGCCCGCGGCGGCTGCGTCGATCAGCGGCCCGGCCGGGCGCAGCCGGTCGGCGGGGGACGGCGACTCCAGCGCCCTGCGCACCTCCAGCTCCGCCTTGACCAGGAGGGCGTCCGGGTCGCCGGGGGCGGCCAGCAGCCAGTCGGTGAGCCAGTCCTGGCGGTGGTGCGCGAACGCGGCCAGCCGGAGCGTGTACCGGTCGCGGTCCTCCCACTCGGCCCGCTCGCGGGTCGCCGCGAGCAGCGCCGAAGCCGGTGCGTACGTGCCCTGGGCGGCGGCGACGAGCGCCGGGGCGATCCGCTCGTCGGGGGCGTCGAGCAGCAGATCGTCGTCCGTCGGCAGTCCGGAACCGGGCTCGGGGGAGCGACGGGCCAGGCGGGCGGAGCTCAGCAGCGCACGAAGGATTGACATGGTTCAACTATTCAAATCCGCAGGTGAGCGGGGTGCCAGTAGCGGGCTGTGAAGCTTTGGTAGCGGCGGGAAGGTTGTACTGACCTCGGTCAAGGGACGGTAAAGAAAGCGGGTGGACGGAGAGCGCAGGGGGAGGGGGTGTGGCGTTGGTGGGCGGGGGCGGTGAATGTGCGGCGACCGGCAGATCCCCGCAGCCGCGCCCTCGCCCCGGCCCCGCCCTTCAGCCCCGTCGCAGCAGCCGCGAAGCCCCCGCCGCCACCGTCGTGGCGAGGATCCAGCCCAGCAGGATCAGACAGGCGGACGCCCACTGCCACATGCCCTCCAGCCGCCAGTAGCCGTCCTGGCCGAGGTTGATGACGGGGACCAGGAGGTCGAGGGCGAACAGCGGGGCGCTCCACTGCGGGTGTTCGTCCGGCTTGATGGGGGCGGGGTCGTGGCGGGAGAAGGCGAGCGTGCCCGCCGCCCACAGCACCAGCATCCACAGCGCCGCCCGCCCGGGCCGGTAGCCGTACGCCACCGTCCAGTCCTGGACGACGCCCCACACCTTTCCGGCCAGCGGCAGCGTCTCGCGTCTGCGCCGCTGCTTGGCGAGCAGCACCTCGCGGGCCTCGGAGTCCTCGCCGCTGTTGCGTTTGACGGCGGCCAGGCGCTCGTACGGTTCCGGGGCGTACTCGGGGGTGGCCGCCGTCACCCACTCCAGCCTCCTGGCGAGCGGGAAGTGGCCGAGCGGGACCAGATTCTCGTACACGAAGCCGCCCATCGAGAGGCCGCCGGGCCCGGGCCAGCTCGTCGACTTGTCGACCAGCGTGATGATCTTCGCGCCGGACAGGACCACCTTCCCGCGCTCCGGGCGCTCGCCGAGGAACCGCAGTTCGGGGGTCTGGATGCGGCGCAGCGACAGCTCCTGGTCGTTCTCCATCGTGAAGCGCGCGTCCTGGAGGTCGACCGCGTCGCCGAACCGCCCGTCGTCGAGACGCAGCCCGCCCTGGCACTCGAAGCGCTGCATGCGCATCCCCCGGGCGGGCGTGGCCCCCAGGCCCTGGCCCAGGCCGTACGGAGGCGTGGTGTTGCCGTACGTCTGCGAGAACAGGCCCGCCGGGGTCAGGTAGAGCGACCGCTCGACGGTCAGCTGCGGGGCGTTCAGCGCGCGGCGCCCGTACGGATTGCTGAGGCGGCTGCCGCGCAGGCTCAGCGACACGCCGATCTTCGCGCCCCGCAGGGAGATCTCGCCGCGCGTCTCGATCAGCTCCGCCTGGAGGTCCTGCGCCACCGACAGGCCGTCCGCCGCGATGGACCGGCCGCGCCGGTCCCGGTGCACGACGATCTGGTTGATCAGGAGGTCGGTGCCGATCTGGGCGTCGGTGAGGCGCATGCCCTTGGCGATCCGGCAGCGGGGGAGGTGCAGATCGCCCTCGGTGTGCAGCCGGGCCGCTTCGAGCCGGGGGATCGAGCAGCCGACGAGGCGCAGTGTGTTGAACCGGCACTCGGGGAGCAGCACCTCGCTGTCGAAGCGGCAGTTGTTCATTTCGACGTACGGGGCGACCGTCCCGCCGGACAGGTCGAGCACGCCGGTGATCTGCAGCCCGCTCAGCTTGAGCGCCGCCACCCGCCCCGGCCGCGCGTCCGGCCCGCTGAGCAGCAGCAGCGCGACCACCCTGGCGCGGACACTGCGCTCGGGGCCCCAGGGGCGGCCGGTCATCGGGTCGTCGCCCAGCGGTTCGTGCACCCGCAGGTCGTAGGGGCTGCCGTTGCGGAAGGCCTGCCACATGCCCAGCTCCGCCGCGCTGAGCCAGTCGGGCGCCTCCGGATCCTGCTGCGCCTCGGTCACTCGCGCCGCCTCCCCTTCGATCCTGTGCGTGAGGATCTGAACGCTAGTGGTCACCAGTGACACGCGGGACCGCCGTGGCCTGTATCAGTCGGTGATACGGGCGACCGGTGGCCGGAAGAGGTCTGAGAGAATTGGTCCCGTGATCTCACGAATCGATCTGCGCGGCGGTGCCCTCCCCGAGGGCGGCGCCCTGCGCGACCTGCTGCCCCGAGCCGACTTCGACGTGACGGCCGCCCTGGAAAAGGTGCGGCCGATCTGCGAGGACGTGCATCATCGCGGCGACGCGGCGCTGATCGACTACGCGAAGAAGTTCGACGGCGTCGAGCTGCGTCAGGTCCGGGTCCCCGCGCAGGCCGTCGCCGACGCGCTGGAGAAGCTCGACCCCGAGGTCGGGGCCGCCCTGGAGGAGTCGATCCGGCGGGCCAGGCTGGTCCACCGCGAGCAGCGCCGCTCCACCCGCACCACCCAGGTCGTGCCCGGCGGCACGGTCACCGAGAAGTGGGTGCCGGTCGACCGCGTCGGCCTCTACGCGCCGGGCGGCCGTTCCGTCTACCCGTCGTCCGTGATCATGAACGTGGTCCCGGCGCAGGAGGCGGGCGTCGAGTCGATCGCGCTCGCCTCCCCGCCGCAGGCCGACTTCGGCGGCCTCCCGCACCCGACGATCCTCGCCGCCTGCGCGCTGCTCGGCATCGACGAGGTGTACGCGGCCGGAGGCGCCCAGGCCGTCGCGATGTTCGCGTACGGCACCGAGTCCTGCCCGCCCGCGAACATGGTGACGGGCCCCGGCAACATCTGGGTCGCCGCCGCCAAGCGGTACTTCACCGGCCGCATCGGCATCGACACCGAGGCGGGCCCGACCGAGATCGCCGTCCTCGCCGACAGCGCCGCGGACCCGGTGCACGTCGCCGCCGACCTGATCTCCCAGGCCGAGCACGACCCGCTCGCCGCCGCCGTCCTGGTCACGGACTCCGTCGCGCTCGCCGACGCCGTCGAGCGGGAGCTCGTCCCCCAGGTGGAGGCCAGCAAGCACAAGGCCGACCGGATCGCCCCCGCGCTCGCCGGGCGGCAGTCCGCGCTCGTCCTCGTGGACTCCCTGGAGGACGGCCTCAAGGTCGTCGACGCGTACGGGGCGGAGCACCTGGAGATCCAGACCGCCGACGCCGCCGCCGTCGCCGACCGGGTCCGCAACGCGGGCGCGATCTTCGTCGGCGCGTACGCCCCGGTCTCCCTGGGCGACTACTGCGCGGGCTCCAACCACGTGCTGCCCACCGGCGGCTGCGCCTGCCACTCCTCGGGGCTCTCGGTGCAGTCCTTCCTGCGCGGCATCCACGTCGTGGACTACTCGCGCGAGGCCCTCGCGGACGTCGCGCACCACGTGGTGACGCTCGCGGAGGCGGAGGACCTGCCGGCGCACGGTGCGGCGATCAAGGCGCGCTTCGAGTGGAAGGTGCCGAACAAGTGACGCGTATCGACGACCTCCCCATCCGCGACGAGCTGCGCGGCAAGTCCCCTTACGGGGCGCCCCAGTTGGACGTTCCCGTACGGCTGAACACCAACGAGAACCCGTACCCGCTGCCCGAGGCCCTGGTCGACCGGATCGCCGAGCGCGTCCGTGAGGCCGCGCGCAGCCTCAACCGCTATCCCGACCGGGATGCGATCGAGCTGCGTACGGAACTGGCCAAGTACCTGACGAAGACCGCCGGGTACGACGTCACCGTCAAGCACCTCTGGGCCGCCAACGGCTCCAACGAGATCCTCCAGCAGCTCCTGCAGACCTTCGGCGGCCCCGGACGCACCGCCATCGGCTTCGAGCCCTCGTACTCGATGCACGCGCTCATCTCGCGCGGCACCGGGACCGGATGGATCTCCGGGCCCCGCAACGACGACTTCACCATCGACGTCGAAGCGGCGAAGAAGGCCGTCGCCGCGCACAAGCCCGACGTCGTTTTCATCACCAGCCCCAACAACCCCACCGGCACCGCCGTCGAGGCCGACACCGTCCTCGCCCTGTACGAGGCGGCGCAGGCCGCCAAGCCCTGTCTCGTCGTCGTCGACGAGGCGTACGGCGAGTTCAGCCACCGCGCCTCCCTGCTTCCGCTGATCGAGGGCCGCCCGAACCTGGTGCTCTCGCGCACCATGTCCAAGGCCTTCGGCGCGGCCGGACTGCGCCTCGGCTACCTCGCCGCCGACCCGGCCGTGGTCGACGCCGTGCAGCTGGTGCGCCTGCCGTACCACCTGTCCTCGGTCACCCAGGCCACCGCGCTCGCCGCGCTGGAGCACACCGATACGCTGCTCGGGTACGTCGAGCAGCTCAAGGCCGAGCGCGACCGCCTGGTCGCCGAGCTGCGCGCCCTCGGTTACGAGGTCACCGACTCGGACGCCAACTTCGTCCAGTTCGGGCGCTTCGACGACGCGCACGCCGTCTGGCAGCAGATCCTCGACCGGGGCGTCCTGGTCCGGGACAACGGCGTACCCGGGTGGCTGCGGGTCACGGCAGGCACCCCCGACGAGAACGACGCGTTCCTGGAAGCGGTACGCGCCCTCAAGAAGGAGCAGAGCAGATGAGTCGCGTCGGACGCGTGGAACGCACGACCAAGGAGACCTCGGTCGTCGTCGAGATCGACCTCGACGGCACCGGCAAGGTCGACGTCGCGACGGGCGTGGGCTTCTACGACCACATGCTCGACCAGCTCGGCCGCCACGGCCTCTTCGACCTCACGGTCAAGACGGACGGCGACCTGCACATCGACACCCACCACACCATCGAGGACACCGCCCTCGCGCTCGGCGCCGCCTTCAGGCAGGCCCTCGGCGACAAGGTCGGCATCTACCGCTTCGGCAACTGCACCGTCCCGCTGGACGAGTCCCTCGCCCAGGTCACCGTGGACCTCTCGGGGCGCCCGTACCTCGTGCACACCGAGCCGGAGAACATGGCGCCGATGATCGGTGCGTACGACACGACGATGACCCGGCACATCTTCGAGTCCTTCGTCGCGCAGGCGCAGATCGCGCTGCACATCCACGTGCCGTACGGGCGCAACGCGCACCACATCGTGGAGTGCCAGTTCAAGGCCCTGGCGCGGGCACTGCGCTACGCCGCCGAGCGCGACACGCGCGCGGCCGGCATCCTCCCGTCGACCAAGGGTGCCCTGTAATCCCATGACCGGCCTCAACACCGTCCTCATAGTCGTCGGGCTGTTCCTGCTCGGCGGCGTCATCTCCTTCTCCAAGCAGAAGATGCCCAAGGGCGTCATCGTGCTGCTCGGCCTTGCCTCGGTGATGTGCATCGTCGCGGGCGTCATGCGTATTCAGGGACTCTGGGAATGACGAACATGAAGAAGGTCGTCGTCTTCGACTACGGCTTCGGCAACGTCCGGTCCGCCGAGCGGGCGCTGGCCCGGGTCGGCGCGGACGTCGAGATCACCCGCGACTACGACACCGCGATGAACGCCGACGGGCTGCTCGTGCCCGGCGTCGGCGCGTTCTCGGCCTGCATGAAGGGGCTGCGCGAGGCGCGCGGCGACTGGATCGTGGGCCGCAGGCTCTCCGGCGGACGACCGGTGCTCGGCATCTGCGTCGGCATGCAGGTCCTCTTCGAACGCGGCATCGAGCACGGCGTCGAGACGTCGGGTCTCGACGAGTGGCCGGGCGAGGTCGCGCCGCTCAAGGCCGACGTCGTACCGCACATGGGCTGGAACACCGTCGACGCGGCCCGGGACTCGGAGCTGTTCGCGGGCCTGGACGCCGACGAGCGCTTCTACTTCGTGCACTCCTACGCCGTCCACGACTGGTCGCTCGAAGTCACCAACCCCGCCATCCGCGCCCCGCGCGTCACCTGGGCCACGCACGGCGAGCCCTTCGTGGCGGCCGTCGAGAACGGTGCTCTCATGGCGACCCAGTTCCACCCCGAGAAGTCCGGCGACGCCGGAGCCCAGCTGCTCACCAACTGGATCGGAACCCTCTGATGCCTGCGCAGTCCCCCCGCCACAAGCTCGAACTGCTGCCCGCCGTGGACGTACGGGACGGCCAGGCCGTCCGCCTCGTGCACGGCGAGTCCGGCTCCGAGACCTCCTACGGCTCCCCGCTGCAGGCCGCCCTCGCCTGGCAGAAGTCGGGCGCCGAGTGGCTGCACCTGGTCGACCTGGACGCCGCCTTCGGCACCGGTGACAACCGGAAGCTGATCGCCGAGGTCGCCGCCGCCATGGACATCAAGGTCGAGCTCTCCGGCGGCATCCGCGACGACGCCTCCCTGGAGGCGGCCCTGGCGACCGGCTGCAAGCGGGTCAACCTCGGCACGGCCGCCCTGGAGACCCCCGAGTGGGTCGCCAAGGTCATCTCCCGGTACGGCGACAAGATCGCGGTCGGCCTGGACGTGCGCGGCACCACGCTGCGCGGCCGTGGCTGGACCCGCGACGGCGGCGACCTGTACGAGACCCTGGCCCGCCTCGACTCCGAGGGCTGCGCTCGCTACGTCGTCACCGACATCGCCAAGGACGGCACCCTCCAGGGCCCCAACCTGGAGCTCCTGAAGAACGTCTGCGCCGCCACCGACAAGCCCGTCGTCGCCTCCGGCGGCGTCTCCTCGCTCGACGACCTGCGCGCGATCGCCTCGCTGGTGCCGGACGGCGTCGAGGGCGCGATCGTCGGCAAGGCGCTGTACGCGAAGGCGTTCACCCTGGAAGAGGCGCTGGAGGCGGTGTCCCGATGAGCGACTCCGTGCGACGCGTGGCGACCGGCGCGCCCTGGGAGGAGCAGTTCGGCTACTCCCGGGCCGTCGAGCTGCCGGGCGGCCTTGTCCTGGTTGCCGGTTGCACGTCGGTCGTGGACGGTGTCATCGACGCGGGGACGCCGTACGAGCAGACGATGACCGCCTTCGGCGTCGCGGAGAACGCCCTGAAGGAACTGGGCCTGACGCGCGCCGACATCGTCCGCACCCGTATGTACCTCACGCACGCGCGCGACGTCGACGACGTGGGCCGCGCCCACAAGGAGCTCTTCGACCGGATCCGCCCGGTCGCGTCGATGCTGATCGTCTCCGGCTTCGTCGACCCGTCGCTGGTCGTCGAGGTCGAGGTGGAGGCGTACCGGGGGGCCGCGTCTTCCGGAGGTGCCGCATGAGTCTGTCCGTACGGGTCATCCCCTGCCTCGACGTGGACAACGGCCGCGTCGTCAAGGGCGTCAACTTCCAGAACCTGCGCGACGCGGGCGACCCCGTCGAGATGGCCAAGCTGTACGACGCCGAGGGCGCCGACGAGCTGACCTTCCTCGACATCACCGCCTCGTCCGGCGACCGCGAGACGACCTACGACGTGGTGCGCCGCACCGCCGAGCAGGTCTTCATCCCGCTCACCGTCGGCGGCGGCGTCCGCACCGCCGAGGACGTCGACAAGCTGCTGCGTGCCGGGGCCGACAAGGTGGGCGTGAACACGGCCGCCATCGCCCGCCCCGACCTCATCCGCGAGATCGCCGAACGCTTCGGCCGTCAGGTGCTCGTCCTGTCGGTCGACGCACGCCGTACCCCCGGCGGCTCCTTCGAGGTCACCACGCACGGCGGCCGGCGCTCCGCCGGCATCGACGCCGTCGAGTGGGCGCACCGGGCCGCCGAGCTGGGCGCGGGCGAGATCCTGCTCAACTCGATGGACGCCGACGGCACCAAGGACGGCTACGACACCGAGATGATCGCCGCCGTACGGGGGCACGTCACGGTCCCGGTCATCGCGAGCGGCGGCGCGGGCAGGCTGGAACACTTCGCTCCGGCCGTCGACGCGGGCGCGGACGCCGTTCTCGCCGCCTCCGTCTTCCACTTCGGCGACCTGCGGATCTCCGAGGTCAAGTCGGCGCTCGGAGCGGCCGGACATCCGGTGCGCTGAAGGTAATTCTTTCGTACAACTGTCGCGAAACTGGCTGTGGCGGAAGATCGCCGGTGACTAGCGTTCCCCCTCGGAAAGTCCTACCGAGGGGGAACCGTCATGTCATTGCCCAGGCCGCCCGTCGAACTGCTGGAACTCAGCCCCGACTTCGTCACCGACCCCTACCCCGTCTACGCCGAGCTCCGCGCACAGGGCCCCGTGCACCGGGTGCTGACCCCGGAGGGCGAGGACCTGTGGATCATCGTCGGGCACGAGGAGTGCCGCGCCGCCTACGTCGACCCCCGCTTCAGCCGTGACTGGCGTACGTACGGACATCTCGCGCCGCAGCTGCCCGCGTACGCCTACGGTCCCGGCAACTCCCACGTCCTGCTGAGCGATCCGCCGGACCACACCCGGATGCGCCGACTCGTGGCCCGTGAATTCACGCCACGCCGGATCGAGGCCCTGGCGCCGCGCGTGCAGCAGGTCACCGATGCCCTGATCGACGCGATGGAGGCGGACGGCGCACACACCGCCGACGTGATCGACGCGCTCGCCTTCCCGCTCCCGATGACCGTCATCTGCGACCTGCTCGGGGTGCCCGACCTGGACCGGGACTCCTTCCGCGGCTGGTCCAACGAGGTGGTGGCGCCCACGAGTCCGGAGGCGGAGGTGGCCGCGTACGGGGCCGCCATGCCGTATCTGACCGGGCTCATCCAGGCCAAGCGCAAGGCCCCCGGCGAGGATCTGCTCAGTGCGATGATCCACACCGCCGACGAGGCGGGCGACCGGCTCAGCGAGGACGAACTCCTCTCGATGGCCTTTCTGCTGATCGTCGCCGGGCACGAGACGACGGTGAACCTGATCGGCAACGGGCTGCGGGCGCTCTTCAACCACCCGGACCAACTCGCCCTGCTGCGGGGCGACATGGACGGGCTGCTCGACGGTGCGGTGGAGGAGATCCTGCGCTTCGACGGCCCTGTGGAGGGCTCGACCCCGCGCATCGCCCGCGAGGACGTCGAATTCGGCGGCGCGCACATCCCGGCCGGGTCCTCGGTGGTGATCGTCATGGCGGACGCCGACCGCGACGGCACGCGCTTCGACGAGCCCGCCCGGTTCGACATCCGGCGTGATGCCCGCGGCCACATCGCCTTCGGGCACGGACTGCACTACTGCCTGGGCGCCCCGCTGGCCCGGCTGGAGGGCCGCGTCGCGCTCCGTACGCTGCTGGAGCGTTTCCCCGGTCTCGCGGCCGAAGGGTCGCCCGACGCCGGACCGTGGATCCCCGGGCTGCTGATCAGGGGAGTGCGCAAGCTGCCCGTGCGCTGGTAGCCGGCCTGGCGACGGGTCGCTAAGTCCCTTTTGAGGAGGGCGGGTTGGGGAGAAAAGTTGCGCAAAGAATATTGCGCAACTTTCCTTTCCTTCTTTACTGTGCGCACATGGCACCGGAATCCGAACGTCCGGCCGAACCCCGGCGCATCACCGACCTCGACGCCCTCAAGGTCTTCACCCACCCCCTGCGCATCAATCTCTACCGCGCCCTGTTCACGGGGGGTGCCGCCACGGCCTCGCACCTGGCCGACGAGGTCGACGAAGCGGTCTCGCTGGTCAGTTACCACCTGCGGAAGATGGCCGCGCACGGCTTCATCGTGGAGGCCCCGGGGGAGAGCAGCGACGCCCGGGAGCGCTGGTGGCGGGTCGAGCGCGGATTCACCTTCCGCAACTCCGACTTCGGCGACGAGCCGGAGAGCGTGGCCGTCGTCGGCGAGGTGACCCGGCAGCTCCTGCGGGCCCGTCAGGAGCGCTACGACACCTACCTCCACCACAGCGCCAGTTGGGGCAAGGAGTGGGGGGACGCGGCCTTCAACTGGGAGTACATGCCCCGGCTCACCGCGGCAGAGTTCCATCAACTGTCCGAAGAAATACGTGAGTTGATCGTCTCCTACCGGGAACGCGGACTGGCCGCCGAAGCGGCCGGTGACACCGAGGGACGCGAGCAGGTCTCCGTCCAGCTGTTCGGCTTTCCGTTCCGTCCCTGAGAGGGCTTGCAGCGATGACTGAATCACGTGTGGATCCGGCGGACGCGGCGGATGCTTCCGACACCGCGGACGGTGCGGGTGGTTCCGGCGACGCGGATGCCTCGGGTCCGTCGGCCGCGGCGGCTGCGGGCAGACCCGCCCACCGGGACGGCAACGTCCTGCGCTGGCTCGGCGCGTACGCCGCATCGCTGGTCGGCGACAGCATCTACTTCCTGGCGCTCGGCTGGGCGGCGGCCCAGGCGGGCAGCCCGGCCGAGGTGGGCCTGATCCTGGCGGCGGGCGCGGTGCCCCGGGCGCTGCTGATGCTCGGCGGAGGCGTGATCGCCGACCGCTTCGGCCCGCGCCGGATCGTCATCGGCTCGGACGCGGTGCGCTGCGCGGTGATCATCGGCATCGCGGCGGCCCTCCTGCTGACCGGCCCCGCCGTCTGGCTGCTGGTGGTCGTCGCGCTGGTCTTCGGGGCGGTCGACGCGCTGTTCCTGCCCGCGGTGGGCGCGCTGCCGCCCCGCATCACGGACCCCGACCAGTTGGTACGGGTCCAGGGCATGAAGGCCCTGACGACCAGGTTCGGCGGCATCGCCGGCGCACCCATCGCCGGTCTGGCGATGGGACTCGGCGGACCGGCGGCGGCGTTCGCGGTGGCGGGCGGGCTGTTCGCGGTGTCGCTTGCGCTGCTGGTGGCGGTGCGGATCGCGCCGTTGCCGGAGGCCGAGAAGGGGAGCAAGCAGGAGGCGGGCACGGCCTTGGCCGCGGAGCCGGAGCGCTCCCCTTCCCTCTGGCGGGATGTGACGGACGGCTTCGGCTACGTCAGGCGGCACCGGCTCGTCGGGCCGCTCATCGTCTCCAACATCCTCTTCGAACTGGGCGGCATCCCCCTCATCAACGTCGGCGTCGTCCTGCTCTCCTCCGAGCAGGGCTGGGGCGCGACGGGCATCACCTGGATCGTCGGCGCCTTCAGCGCAGGGGCGGCGGGCAGCGCCCTGCTGCTCACGGTCCTGGGACGGGTGCCGCACGCGGGCCGCGTACGCCTGACCGCACTGGCCGGCGGATCGGTGCTGGTCTGCGCGCTGGGTACGGTGCCGGAACTCGTCTGGGCGGTGCTGGTGGCCGTGCCGATGGGAGCGCTCGTGGCGATGAGCGGGGGACTGACGGCGGGACTGGTGCAGACGGCCACCGCCCCGGCCTACCTGGGCCGGGTCTCGTCCCTGACCTCCCTGGTCAGCCTGGGGATCGCCCCGCTGGCCTACCCGCTGGTGGGACTGGCGGTCGGGGTGTGGGGCGTGGGGCCGGTGTTCGTCGGGTGCGGGGTGCTGTGCCTTTCGGCGGCGCTGGTGGGGGTGGGTTCCCCGGAGGTACGGGGCGCGGAGCTGCCGGTGGCGGTCCCCTAGCCCCCGGTACCGCCGCCTCCTTGGGCGGCGGGCCCCCGCCCTCACGACCGC
>NZ_JBSGZD010000150.1:0-18429 GCF_053610825.1 Streptomyces sp. NPDC054863
TGGGCAGCGGGGCCGCCCCCCGGGGGCGGGACGGGTGGGCAAGGGGGCGGCCCCCCACGCGGAGCCCCGCCCCCTTGCTCCGGCACACGCACCGGTGCGGGCCGGTGGGCCGCTTCGCGGGATGGCCCCTCCCCGCCCCTTCCCCTAAACCGCTCGCCGCGGGGCGGGAAAGGGGCACGGCTCGCGCCCGGTGGGGGGCTGGGGTCCCGGGCTGCGCCCGGTGCACGGCTGCGCCGCGCGTCCTCAAACGCCGGACGGGCTGAAAGGGTGCCGGACGGGCTGAAAGGGTGCCGGGCGGGCTGAAAGGCGCCGGGTGGGCTGGAGGTGCCGGGCGGGCTGAGGATGTTCCGGCCTCAGAAGCCGTGTCGTGCGCCCCCGTCCACCGGCAGCATGACCCCCGTCACGTACGACGCCGCCGGTGAGAGGAGGAATGCTGCCGTTCGGCCGAACTCCTCCGCCGTCCCGTACCGGCGCAGCGGGATGCGTGCCTCGTGGGTGGCCCGGGCCGCGTCGGGATCTGCGGCGAGGGAGTCCAGGTAGCGGACCCGGTCCGTGTCGATGCGGGCCGGAAGCAGGCCGACCACGCGGATCCCGCGCGGCCCGACCTCCTCGGAGAGCGACTTCGCGAAGCCCGCGAGGCCCGGGCGCAGGCCGTTGGAGATGGTCAGGCCGGGGATCGGCTCGTGGACGGACGCCGAGAGGACGAAGGCGATCACGCCGCCTTCGGAGAGGGAGCCGGCCGCCGCGCGGGCGAGTCGTACCGCGCCCAGGAAGACGGACTCGAACGCGTCCCGCCACTGCTCGTCGGTGTTGTCCGCGGCCCCGCCGGCCGGCGGACCACCGACGCTGATGAGGATGCCGTCGAACCGGCCGAAGCGGCTGCGGGCCTCCTCGACGAGGCGGGCGGCCGTTTCCGGGTCGGCGTTGTCCGCGGCCAGGGGCACCGCGTTCGGTCCCAGTTCGCCCGCCGCTGCCGTGAGGGCCTTCTCGTCGCGCGCGGTGAGGAGCACCTTCGCGCCGTCCGCCACCAGTTCGCGCGCGGCGGCGAAGCCCAGGCCACGGCTCGCTCCGGTGACGACGTACACACGGTCCTTCAGTCCAAGATCCATGGCGCTATCCTGCACCCTCCCGGCCGGCGGCCTCACCCCGGCCCGTCTCCTCCCTGGCCAGTGCCTGGGCCGTGCCCACCAGACCGATGTGGCTGAACGCCTGCGGGAAGTTGCCCAGCTGGCGGCCCGCCACCGGGTCGTACTCCTCGGCCAGCAGCCCCACGTCGTTGCGCAGGGCGAGCAGCTTCTCGAAGAGTTCGCGGGCCTCCTTCACCCGCCCCGTGAGCAGCAGCGCGTCCGCCAGCCAGTACGAGCAGACCAGGAACGCGCCCTCGCCGCCGGGCAGTCCGTCGACCCGGTTGCCCCGCAGGGACTCGTCGGCGCTGTAGCGCCGGAGGAAGGCGCCGCCCCGGCCGAGTTCCGCGCGTACCGCTTCCACCGTGCCCACCACCCGCGGGTCGTCCGGCGGGAGGAAGCCGACCTGGGGGATGAGGAGGGCGGCGGCGTCGAGTTCCGCCGAGCCGTACGACTGGGTGAAGGTGTTGCGCTCCGGGTCGTAGCCCTTCTCGCACACCTCCCGGTGCACCTCGTCGCGCATCGTCCGCCAGCGCGCCGCGTCCCCCGGCAGCGTGGGGTCCGCCTCCAGGGTGCGTACCGCGCGGTCGGCGGCGACCCACGCCATGACCTTGGAGTGCACGAAGTGGCGGCGCGGACCGCGCACTTCCCACATCCCCTCGTCCGGCTCGCGCCACATCGACTCCAGGAAGCCGAGGAGGCTGAGCTGGAGGTTCCAGGCGTGCGGCTTGGCGGCGAGGCCCGCCTCCCGCGCCACGTACAGGGAGTCGACGACCTCCCCGTACACGTCCAGCTGGAACTGGTCGGCGGCGATGTTGCCGATCCGGACGGGGGACGACCCCTCGTACCCCGCCAGCCACGGCAGTTCCAGCTCGGGCAGCCGCCGCTCGCCCGAGATTCCGTACATGATCTTCAGATCGGCGGGGTCACCGGCGACCGCGCGCAGCAGCCAGTCGCGCCACTGCGCCGCCTCGTCGAGGTATCCGGCGGAGACCAGCGAGCCGAGCGTGAGGGTGGAGTCGCGCAGCCAGCAGTACCGGTAGTCCCAGTTCCGGACGCCGCCGATCTCCTCGGGGAGCGAGGTCGTGGGGGCGGCGACGATGCCGCCGGTGGGGGCGTAGGTGAGGGCCTTGAGGGTGATGAGGGAGCGCACCACGGCTTCCCTGTAGGGGCCTTCGTACGTGCACTTGGCCGCCCACTCCTCCCAGTCCTCAAGGCTGTGCTCCAGGGACTCGTACGGGTCGATGAGCGGCGGGCGGGGCTCGTGGGACGGGTGCCAGGTGAGGACGAACGCGACCTGCTCGCCCTCGCGGACGGTGAAGGCGGAGCGGGTGCTGTACTGCTGACCCCATGTCCTGACATGGGGAGCAGGACCGGCGTCCCCGTCCGTGTCGGCGTCCGGGCCTGTGCCGGCGTCCGCATCCGCGTCCGTGCCGGCGTCCGCATGCGAGGTGCCTGCCGCCCGTGGCACGTCGCGCAGCCAGATCGCGTCCGGGCCCGCGACCGCGACCCGGTGGCCGTCGGTGCGGCGCACCCACGGCACGATGTTCCCGTAGTCGAAGCGCAGCCGGAGCGCCGAGTGCACGGTGACCTTGCCGGACAGGCCCTCCACGATGCGTACGACATCGGGGGCCCGGTCGCGCTGCGGCATGAAGTCGGTGACCTTGATGCTGCCCGACCGGGTCTCCCACACCGTCTCCAGGACCAGTGAATTGCCCCGGTAGGAGCGGGAGGTGCAGTTGCCCGCTCCCTCGGGGGCCAGCCGCCAGTGCCCGTTCTCCGCGTCGCCGAGCAGCGCGGCGAAACAGGCGGCGGAGTCGAAGCGGGGCAGGCAGAGCCAGTCGACGGAACCGTCGCGGCCGACCAGGGCCGCGGTCTGGAGGTCCCCGATGAGCGCGTAGTCCTCGATGCGTTGGGTCACGCTCAGGCGTCTTCCCGGCGGGGCGCGGAGCTAAGCAGCCACATCGGTCACGCAGCGGTACTTCCTGGGGAGCGTTAGGCGGGGGCGGTGGCGGGTTCCTCGGCCGCGGCGTCCTGCCGGGCCAGCGCCGCCGCGTCCCGCTCGCGCTTCTCGCGCCGTACGAGAATGACCCAGCCGACCGGGACGGCCGCCGCGAACAGCCACCACTGCACGGCGTACGCCATGTGCGGGCCGATCGCGTCGGACTCCGGCTCGACGATCGGCTCCGGGCTGCCGTCGTGCGGGGCGGGCGAGGTCAGTTCGAGGTAGCCGCCGAGTACCGGGCGGCCGAGCAGCTTGGACTGCTGGGCGCTGTTGATCAGCATGACGTGCCGCGGCGGCAGTCCTTCGAGGTCCTTGATGCCGCTGCCGGACGTCGTCTCGTCCGCCTTGAGGCGGCCGGTGACGGTGACTTCGCCCTTGGGCGGCGCCGGGATGATCGGGAAGGCCTGCTGGTCGGCTCCGAACGAGACCCAGCCGCGGTTGACGAGGAGGGTGCCGCCGCCCTTGAGGTCCAGCGGTGTCAGGACGTGGAAGCCGACCTTGTCGTCGGCGGAGGTCCTGCGCCGTACGACGACCTCGTGCGCGGTGTCGAAGGTGCCGGTGGCGGTCGCCCCCCGCCAGAAGTCGGCGGTGGGGACGGTGTGGCCCGGCGAGGTGAGCTCGGTCACGGGCTTCGGCTTCGCCCTGAGGTTCCCGGCGATCAGCTGGTTCTGCGCGACCTTGTGCTCGTGGCGGTGGAACTGCCAGAAGCCGAGCTCAACCATCGCGGGGATGAGGACCAGCGCCAGGAGGGTGAGGATCACCCACTGCCGGGTCAACAGGAAGCGGTACACGCTTTGACGGTACCTGGCGCGAGAAGTCCCCCGGTGGGCGGGTTGCCCGAGCCGGGGGACGCGACCTGTGTGCGGGTCCGGGGAGGCCGGGGCCGGGGCCGGGAGCAGGTCCGGGCCTCACACCTTGTCGACGATGCCCACCTTCCCCTCCGCCCGGGAGCAGTGCGCACCGCAGTACCACTGGCCCTCGACCTCGACGCCCTGGCCGATGATGCGGCACCGGCAGTGCTCGCAGATCGGGGCCATCCGGTGGATGGCGCAGGCGAAACAGTCGAAGACGTGCATCGCGCCCTGCGCGTGCACCTCGAAGGACATGCCGTAGTCGTTTCCGCAAACCTCGCATCGTGCCATGCGCCACAGGGTGCAGGCCGGGGGCGGGCGGGAGGTGCAGGCCCGCCCGTCACGGGCCCGTGCGTCACCCGTCCGACGGTGCGGGGGCCACGTCGCGCAGCAGATGTGTGTACGCGGCCTCGTCGACGACCGGCGTGCCGAAGGACTTGGCCTTGACCGTCTTGGACGTCGCCGAGTCCGGGTCGTTGGTGACGAGGAGGCTCGTCAGTCGCGACACGCTCGACGCGACGTGCAGTCCCGCCTCGACCGTACGGTCCTCCAGGAGGTCGCGGTCCACCGACGTGTCGCCGGAGAATGCCACCCGCATCCCCTGCATCAGGGGCTTGTCCGCCCGGTAGCGCCCGGGGTTGGGATGCGGGCAGGCGGGCCGCTTGCGCGAGGGCCGCCAACTGGCCTGGCCGCCGCCACCTGTTCCGCCGTTCCCGCCGTACGAAGCCTGGTAGCCGATCCGCGGCTTGGCGGGCGCGTCCGACCACTCGGTCAGCGGCCTGCACTCCAGGAGCGGCAGCCGGACCCCGCCCTGCGCCGCCGCGTGCAGGCTCGGCCGGAACGCCTCGGCGAGCACCCGCGCGTCGTCCAGCGCGTGGTGCGCGTGCTGCTGCACGACGCCGAAGTGCGCGGCCAGCGACGCCAGCTTGTGGTTGGGCAGCGGCAGCGCCAGCTCCTTGGAGAGCGCGATGGTGCACAGCCGCTGCCGCACCGGGGCGGTGTGCCCGGCCCGTGCGTACTCCCGGGCGAGCATCGACCAGTCGAACATCGCGTTGTGTGCGACGAGCACCCGACCGTCGAGCCGCTCGGACAGCTCGCCCACGATCTCCGGGAACAGCGGTGCGCCGCTCAGCACGTCGCTGGTCAGGCCGTGGATCCAGGTCGGCCCCGGATCCCGCTCGGGGTTGACCAGGGTGTAC
Source organism: Streptomyces sp. NPDC054863 (assembly GCF_053610825.1). Classification (NCBI taxonomy): domain Bacteria; kingdom Bacillati; phylum Actinomycetota; class Actinomycetes; order Kitasatosporales; family Streptomycetaceae; genus Streptomyces; species Streptomyces sp. NPDC054863. Next base: position 5,180 of record NZ_JBSGZD010000150.1, read on the forward strand.
CAGTGGTCGACGACGTCGCCGTGCGCGTCCAGCCGGTAGACGGCAGCGGAGATTATGCGGTCGTCGCGGGAGAGCCCGGTGGTCTCCACGTCGACGACCGCGTACCCCTGCGGGTAGGCGGTCGGCCAGGGTGCTGCCGCTGTCGTCTGGTCATCGAGCATGGTCACAGAGAATACGGGCCGGGACCGACAGTCCCCTATTCGCCCAGCCCGGAGCCCCTGCCCGCCCGGCCCACCAGCGACTCCACCAGCGCCCGCACCGACACCACGAACAGCTTCTCCGAGTCCACAGGACCCGCCAGCGCCCGTGCCAGGCCCGGGTCCTGCTCCGCCGCCGCCTCGTCCCACAGGTCCTCCTCGCCGGGGTGCTGCGCGGGCGAGCGCTCGCGGTTGCGCTCGACCAGGACGTACCCGACGACCTGGTACTGGACCGCCCGTACGGCCTCCGCCGCGCGCGCACCGCGCAGGCCCGCCGCGTGCACCTCGTGCACCAGGGCCTGCTGGGCGGGCAGGAACATCCGCTCGGTCAGTCCGCGTTCGTGGACCATCGCCACCAGGTGCGGGTGCGCGCGCAGATCGCGGCGCAGGGCGCGGGCGACGGAGACGATGCGCTCGCCGGGGGTGCGCCCGCGCGGCCGGATGGCGGCCAGCTCGTGGACGGTGCGCTCGACGAGGGCGTCGAGGAGGGCCTCGCGGTTGCCGACGTGCCAGTAGATCGAGGTGACCGCAGTGCCCAGCTCGGCGGCCAGTTTGCGCATGGTGAGGGCGTCCGGGCCGTGCTGCCTGACGTACCGGGCGGCGGCGACGAGCACTTCCTCGCGGGTGAGCGACGCTCTCGTCATCAGTTCCCCAGGCTCGGCATCAGGTCCTCAACTTCCTTTGCTGCACGGCTCTTTACCCTTCATCGCCACTGCTGTAACTGTGTTACAGGACCGACCCGAGAACGGCACGACCGACGAAGGGTGGTACGGCGATGACACGCGTACGGTACGGAGCGCGCACCGAGGCCGAGATCGATGCGGCGCGCACCAGGAGCTCCAAGCTCCCCGACATCTGGTCCACCGGTGTGGTGGCGGTGTGGGAGAGCGACCCCGACGCGGTGGCGGCCGTCCTGCCGCCGCCCCTCAAACCCACCGGCCGGCCCCTGGTCCGCGCCAACATCAGCAAGGTCGACCTGCCGGGCTACCCGCTCGGCGCGGGCTCGGTGGCGGTCGCCGCCGAGTACGGCGGGCGCGAGGGCTGGTACCCCCTGGTCATGCCGATGACCCACGAGCGGGCGCTGATCGGCGGACGCGAGGTGTTCGGCGAGCCGAAGAAGCTCGGCGAGGTGACCGTGGAGCGCGAAGGCCTGGTCCTGCGGGCGTCCCTCGCGCGGCACGGGATCGCCTTCGTGGAGGTGCGCGGCGCGGTGGACGGAGTGCTTCCGGTGCCGGAGGAGCCCATCGAGAAGATCGACTTCTACTTCAAGTTCCTGCCCGCCGTGGACGGGCACGGCTTCGACGCGGACCCGGTCCTCGTGCAGTGCACGCGGCACGAGAAGGTGCGCAGGCTGGAGAAGGTGAGCGGTGACGTCGTGCTCCGCGAGTCGATGTACGACCCCGTGGCAGACCTCCCCGTCCGCCGCCTCGTAGAGATCACGCTCGGCGAGAAGACCAGCGACCAGAGCGGCAAGGTCGTCGAACGGGTCGACGCGCAGGCCCTGTTGCCGTACATCCACCAGCGCTACGACGACCCGCAGCAGATCCTCGACGGCCCGCCGGAAGGGAGCGTCTGATGGAGCTGCGGGCGGGACAGGTCGCCGTCGTCACCGGCGCCGCGAGCGGCATCGGGCTCGCGATGGCGCGGCGGTTCGCCGACGAAGGGCTCAAGGTCGTCCTCGCGGACGTCGAGGAGGGCGCGCTCGACAAGGCCGCCGCCGAGCTCCGGGAGGGCGGGGCGCAGGTCCTGGCGCGCGTCGTGGACGTCAGCGAGCGCGACTCCGTGCGGGAGCTGGCGGACGCCTCGTACGACACCTTCGGCGCGGTGCACGTGCTGTGCAACAACGCCGGTGTCGGGTCCGGCGCCGAGGGCCGCATGTGGGAGCACGAGCCGAACGACTGGAAGTGGGCGTTCGCCGTCAACGTCTGGGGCGTCTTCCACGGCGTGCAGGCCTTCGTGCCGCGCATGCTGGCGGGCGGCGCACCGGGGCACATCGTCAACACGTCGTCGGGGGACGGCGGCATCGCACCGCTGCCGACCGCCTCCGTGTACGCCGTCACCAAGTCCGCCGTCGTGACCCTGACCGAGTCGCTGTACGCGCACCTCAAGGCGGAGCAGGCGCAGGTGGGCGCCTCGGTGCTGTTCCCGGGGCCGCACATGCTGCGCACCGGCCTGTGGGAGTCGCACCGCAACCGGCCCCCGCGCTATGCCAAGGAGCGCCCGCGCAAGTCGCCGTACCGCAGCCTCGAACAGTGGGAGGCGGCGATGAAGGAGGCGGGCCGGGAGATCGAGTTCACGCCGGTCGAGGAGGTCGCGGGGACCGTCGTGGACGGGATCAGGGCGGACCGCTTCTGGATGCTCCCCGCGAGCGAGCACAGCGACCGGCAGATCCGGGCGCGGTCGCAGTCGATGCTGGACCGCGCCAATCCGTCGTACCTGGAGAACTTCATCCTCGACCGAGAGGCGTGAGCGCACCATGACCGATCGGGACCCCTACCTGATCATTTCCTCCGACTGCCACGCCGGTCTGCCGACCGAGCAGTACCGGCCCTACCTGGACAGCGCCTTCCACCGCGACTTCGACGAATTCCTCGGGCAGCGCGATGCCCGCCGCGAGGCGATGACCCGGCTCGGCGTCCGTAACGAGGCCTTCGCCACCAAGTGGTTCCAGGACAACGAGGAAGGCCTGCGCGGCGGCTGGGACAGCGCCCAGCGCCTCAAGGAACTGGACGGCGACGGGGTGGCCGCCGAGGTCGTCTTCCCGGACGCCGACGCCGTCGACAGCCAGACCGCGGCCCCCTTCGGCGTCGGGCTCGGCCTCTCCGGCGACCAGGACCCGGCGCTCGGTATGGCGGGCGCGCAGGCGCACAACCGGTGGCTCGCGGAGTTCGTCGGAGAGAACCCGGATCGCCACTGCGGCGTCGCCCTCCTCCCCGTCACGGCCGAGGTCGGCAAGGTCGTCGCCGAGGTCCACCGCGCCAAGGAGTCCGGCCTCGGCGCCCTGATGATCCCCTCGATGTGGGTCGACAAGGCGCCCTACCACGACCGGCGTTACGACCCGGTGTGGGCGGCGGCGGCCGAGACGGGCATGCCGGTCGTCACCCACTCGGGCGCCGCACCCCGGCACGAGTACGGCGACCACCTCGGCATCTACGTCAGCGAAGTGACGTGGTGGCCGGCCCGCCCGCTGTGGTTCCTGCTCTGGTCGGGGGCCTTCGAGCGGCACCCCGGCCTCAAGTTCGGGGTGGCGGAGTCCGGTTGCTGGTGGCTGCCGAACCAGCTGTGGTTCATGGACCGGCTCTACCTGGGCTCGCACGGCGGCAAGAAGCTCTCGCCGTTCCCCGAGCTGAAGCGCTCCCCGAGCGAGTACCTGGACCGGCAGGTGTTCGTCTGTGCCACGAACACCAAGAGGCGCGAGCTCGCCCAGCGGTACGAGATCGGCGTCGACAACATCCTCTGGGGCAGCGACTTCCCGCACCCCGAAGGCACCTGGCCCAAGACCCGCGAGTGGCTGAAGAACACCTTCCACGACATCCCGGTCACCGAGACCCGCCGCATCCTGGGCCTCGCGGCGGCCGACGTCTTCGGCTTCGACACGCAGAAGCTGGCGCCGCTCGCCCGCCGGATCGGGCCGACGCCCGACGAACTGGGCCAGCCGCAGGACCAGGCGGCGGTGGAACACTCCTGGTCCAAGTCCCGCGAGGTGGGCCGCCACTGGCTCACCGACCACGACTTCCCGCAGATCGGGGTCCTGTGATGGCCAGGCCCGTGACGACCGGCGACCCGCAACCGGACCGCGCTGTGCCGGACCGCGCTGTGCCGGACCGCGCTGTGCCGGACCACGCTGTGCCGGACCACGCTGTGCCGGACCACTACACCGTGATCTCCGCCGACTGCCACGCCGGCGCCGACCTCCTCGACTACAGGCCGTACCTGGAGAAGAAGCACCACGCCGACTTCGACGCCTGGGCGGCCACCTACACCAACCCCTACGAGGACCTCCTCGCCGACACCGCCGACCGCAACTGGAACTCCGCCCGCCGTCTCGCCGAGCTGGAGGCCGACGGCATCGTCGCCGAGGTCGTCTTCCCGAACACCATCCCGCCGTTCTTCCCCTCCGCCTCTTTGATGGCACCCGCGCCCACCAGGGAGGAGTACGAGCAGCGGTGGGCCGGTCTGCGCGCCCACAACCGCTGGCTCACCGACTTCTGCGCGGAAGCGCCGGGCCGCAGGGCGGGCGTCGCGCAGATCCTCCTCAACGACGTCGACGAGGCGGTACGGGAGATCCGTCGCAGCAAGGAGGCGGGCCTGACCGGCGGCGTGCTCCTGCCGGGCGCCCCGCCGGGCTCCGGCATCCCGGAGCTCTACTCGGCCTCGTACGACCCGATCTGGGCGGTCTGCGAGGAACTGGAGGTCCCGGTCAACCACCACGGCGGGTCGGCGTCCCCGCCGCTCGGCGACGAACCGGCCGCCCGCGCCGTCTTCATGGTCGAGACGACGTGGTTCTCGCACCGGGCGCTCTGGCACCTCGTCTTCGGCGGCGCCTTCACCCGGCACCCGGGGCTGCGGCTGGTCCTCACCGAACAGGGCTCCGGGTGGATCCCCGGCATCGTCGAGATGCTGGACTACTACCACTCGCGGCTCGTCGCGGCGGCGACGAAGGCGGCCACCGCCGAGTCCAGGTTCGGCGCGGGGCTCGCCGCCTCCATGGGAAGCAGCCCCAGCGAGGTGTGGCGCGACAACTGCTTCGTCGGCGCCAGCTTCATGCGTCCTCATGAGGTGCCGCTGCGCCACAGGATCGGCCTCGACAAGATCATGTGGGGCAGCGACTACCCGCACGACGAGGGCACCGCCCCCTACTCGCGGGAGGGCCTGCGCATCGCGTACGCGGGGCTGCCTCAAGAGGAGGTCGCCGCGATGGTCGGCGGCAACGCCGCCCGCGTGTACGGATTCGACCTGGACGCCCTCGGCGCGGTCGCCGCCGAGGTGGGGCCGACCGTCGAGGAGATCGCGCGGCCTCTTGAGGAGGTCCCGGCGGACGCGACGAGCCCCGCCTTCGCGCCGGGCGGGTCGGTACGCGTCTGGTGAGCCCGGCAGTGGCATCGTCCCCGGCATGACGGACGAGCAGGGCAGCCGCGGGCCCACGGGCGGCCGAGGGCCCAAGGACAGTCACGAGCCGGACGGCGGCCACGGGCCCGACGGACGCTACGAGCCCCACCACGAGGACCTCGGCTCCCGCCTCAACTGGCTGCGGGCCGGGGTCCTCGGTGCGAACGACGGCATCGTCTCCACCGCGGGCCTCGTCGTCGGCGTGGCAGGCGCCACCGACTCCCGCGCCACGCTCCTGACGGCGGGCCTGGCCGGGCTCCTGGCCGGCTCCATGTCGATGGCGGCGGGCGAGTACGTCTCCGTGTCGACCCAGCGCGACGCCGAGAAGGCCGCCCTGACGCTGGAGAAGGAGGAACTGCGCGAACAGCCCGAGGAGGAACTCGACGAGCTGACCGAGCTCCTGGAGAGCCGCGGACTCTCCGCGGAACTGGCCCGCGAGGCCGCCGAGCAGCTCACCGAGCGCGACGCCCTGCGTGCCCACGCGCGCGTGGAGCTGGGCATCGACCCCGACGCACTCACCAACCCCTGGCACGCCGCCTGGGCCAGTTTCGCCGCCTTCACGGTCGGGGCGCTGCTCCCGCTGCTCGCGATCGTCCTGCCACCGGAATCCTGGCGGCTTCCCGTCACCGTGGTCTCGGTCCTGCTGGCACTGGCCTTCACCGGCTGGGGGAGCGCCCGTCTCGGGTCGGCCCCGCCGCGCCCGGCGGTGTGGCGGACCATGGCGGGAGGGGCCCTCGCGATGGGAGTGACGTATCTGGCGGGGACGCTGCTGGGAGCGGTGGGCGTATAGGGGCCCGTCCGGCGGATCCTGGCGCCGACGGTCCCGGGAAGCGCCCCGGAAGGAGTGGTTCGCACGGTTCCGTGCCGGGCGCGAATCGGTCACCATGGCACGTATGCGAGACGAGCGAACTCCCCGTTCCACGCCCCGATTCGACGCCCTCGTCGCCGAGGCGGGCCGGATCGCCGTAGGGCTCGGTCACCAGCACACCGGTGCCGAGCACCTCATGATGGCGCTCCTGCGCGACCCCGACGCCGTACCGACGCAGGTCCTCGCCGAGCTCGTCGACCCGGTCGAGATCGACAAGCGGCTGCTGACGCTGGTCACCTCGCCGACGTACCACGAGAACCGGCACACGGACCGGCCGCACCCCTGATCACCGCTCCTGACAGAACCTCTCACATACTTGTCGGTAACAACCCCTAGTCGGGCCCCCGCCTGCGGCTCTATCGTGCGGGCATGCCGAACCTGCCCGATGTCGTGCTGTGGTCGATACCCGCCTTCGTCCTGCTCACCGTGCTCGAAATCGTGAGCTACCGCCTGCACCCCGACGACGACGCCGAGGGGTACGAGACCAAAGACGCCGCCACCAGCATCGCCATGGGGCTCGGCAGCATCGGCTTCGACCTCCTCTGGAAGATCCCGATCGTCGCGGTCTACACCGCGGTGTACGAGCTGACGCCCGCGCGCATCCCCGTCCTGTGGTGGACGATCCCGCTGATGCTGCTCGCGCAGGACTTCTTCTACTACTGGTCGCACCGCGGCCACCACGTCGTACGCATCCTGTGGGCCTGCCACGTGGTCCACCACTCCAGCCGGAAGTTCAACTTCACCACCGCGCTGCGCCAGCCCTGGACGACCCTCACCGTCTGGCCGTTCTACCTGCCGCTGATCGCCTGCGGAGTGCACCCGGCGGCCCTCGCGTTCTGCTCGTCCGCGAACCTCGTCTACCAGTTCTGGGTGCACACCGAGCGGGTCGGCAAGCTGCCGCGGCCCTTCGAGTACGTACTCAACACGCCCTCGCACCACCGGGTGCACCACGCCTCGCAGGGCGGCTACCTCGACCGCAACTTCGGCGGCATCCTGATCGTCTGGGACCGGCTCTTCCGCTCCTTCGTGCGCGAGGGCGACCGTCCCGTCTACGGGCTGACCAAGAACATCGAGACCTACAACCCGCTGCGCGTCGCCACCCACGAGTACGCCGCCATCGCCCGCGACGTGCGGGCCGCGCGGACCTGGCGGGAGCGGGCGGGGCGCGTCTTCGGCGGGCCGGGCTGGCAGCCGAGGACGGCGCCCGGGACGGCCGCGACCGGACCGACCACCCCCGCGCAGCAGCCGGAGCCGGCCGCATGAGCCCCGAGAGCCGCCCCGGCGGCACGGCCCTAGCAGGCCGGACGAGCCGCGAGACGCTCGCCACCGGGCTCCTCGCCGCCTTCCTCCTCGCCACCGCCGTGGACCTCGCCGGTCTCCTCGCGGACGTCCAGGGCGTGCACCGGGCGGCGAAGCCACTGCTGATGCCGCTGCTCGCCGGACACGTCGCCGCACGCGGCGGACCGCGCCTGCTGATCGCGGCGCTGCTCCTCGGCTGGGGCGGCGACGTCGCCCTCCTCTTCGAGGCGGAACCGGCCTTCATGCTCGGCATGGGCTCCTTCGCCCTGGGGCACGTCTGCTACCTGTTCCTCTTCAAGGGCGCGCCGATGCGCCGCCCGCTCGGCGCCGCCTACGCCCTCGCGCTGGTGGGCACGGTGGCACTGCTCTGGTCCGACCTGCCCGCGGATCTGCGCATCCCGGTCGCCGGGTACAGCCTGCTGCTCACCGTCATGGCCTTCCGCGCGAGCGGCCTCGGGGTGTACGCGGGCGTCGGCGGCGCCCTGTTCCTGCTGTCCGACACCCTCATCGCGACCGGCGTCGCCCAGTGGCCGCAGCTGCCCGCACCCGACTTCTGGGTGATGGCCACCTATGCGGCGGCGCAGTGTCTGCTGGCCTTCGGGGTGCTCGGCGCGAGGGGGCCGGCCATCGGGGAGAAGGACGCCGGGGCCCGCCGCGCAGGGGCCACGCCCCGGGCGTACGGTGAAAGGCGCACTGCCCTCTGACCAGCAAGGACGCCCCCCATGCGTGCCACCGTCATCCATGCTCCCCATGACATCCGGGTCGAGGAGGTCCCCGATCCGGTCGTCCAACTGCCCACCGATGTGGTCGTACGGGTGCTCCGCGCCTGCATCTGCGGCAGCGACCTGTGGGCGTACCGGGGAGAGTCGGCCAGGAAGCCGGGACAGCGCATCGGCCACGAGTTCCTCGGCATCGTCGAGGAGGCGGGCGCCGATGTGCGGGCCTTCCGGGTCGGTGACCTGGTCGTCGCGCCGTTCGTCTGGTCCGACGGGACGTGCGACTACTGCGCGGAGGGGCTGACGACCTCCTGCCCGCAGGGCGGCTTCTGGGGCTCCGTCGGCTCCGACGGCGGCCAGGGCGAGGCGGTGCGCGTCCCGCTCGCCGACGGCACCCTCGTCAAGCTGCCCGCCGACGCGGCGTCCGACGACCGGCTGCTGACCGCGCTGACCACCCTCGCCGACGTCATGGGCACCGGCCACCACGCAGCCGTAGGAGCAGGTGTCCGGCCCGGCGGGACCGTCGCGGTCGTCGGGGACGGTGCGGTCGGCCTGTGCGGCGTGCTGGCCGCCAAGCGGCTCGGCGCCGACCGGATCATCGCGATGGGCCGCCACCGCTCCCGTACCGACATCGCCCGTGCCTTCGGCGCCACGGACGTCGTCGCCTCAAGAGGTGACGAAGCGGTCGCCGCCGTCCGGGAGCTGACCGGCGGCCAGGGCGCGCACTCCGTGATCGAGGCGGTCGGCACCGAGCAGTCCATGCACACCGCCGTGTCCATCGCCCGCGACGGCGGCGCCATCGGCTACGTCGGCGTGCCGCACGGCAGCGCCACCGGGGTCGACCTGGGCGTCATGTTCGGCCGGAACATCGCGCTGCGCGGGGGAGTGGCACCGGTACGCGCCTACATCCCGGAACTCCTCACCGACGTCCTCGACGGGACGATCGACCCGTCCCCCGTCTTCGACCTCACCGTCGGCCTCGACGGGGTCCCCGACGGCTACAAGGCGATGGACACCCGCACCGCCCTCAAGGTCCTCGTCAAGCCCCTCTAGCGCCGCGAGCCCCTCGCACCCAAGCTCACGAGGGCCTCGCTTTCAGGGGTGCGGGGAACTGCGCGACCAGCCACGACGAACCCGCAGCCGACCACGCACGCACAGCTCCCCACACCCCCCCCGCGAACGCCTAGCGCCTAGCGCCTAGCGCCTAGCGCACAGCGCGCAGTGCGTCGATGATCCCGGCCCCGTAGAAGCCGTTGTCGTTCACGCCGCCCTTGCAGACCGCGTCGATCTTGCCGTCCTTGTTGATGTCGTACGGCTCACCGCACGCGGTGCTCTCGGCCTGCGTCGTCAGCATGCGCTCCAGCTGCCTCGGAGTGGCGTCCGGGTGCGTCGACTTCAGCAGTGCGAGGACGCCCGAGACGTGCGGGGCCGCCATCGAGGTGCCGTTCTTGTAGCCGTAGCCGCCGCCCGGCACCGTGGAGAGGATCGCGCCGTTGACGGCCGGGCCCTCGGGCTCCTGGTACGCCGTCCGGTCACCGCCCGGCGCCGCCACGTCGACGACACCCTTGCCGTAGCTGGAGTACGACGACTTGAGGTTCTTGGCACCGGTCGCGGAGACCGTCACCACGTCGTCCAGCTGCATCGGGATGTCGAGGCACTTCTTCGGGTCGACGGTCCGGCTGCCCGGGGTGGAGTCGTTGGGGCTCGACGTGTCCAGGATCTCCTTGCCGCCGAGGTCGTAGTTCGAGTTGCCCGCCGAGGCCACGGAGATCGTGCCCTTCTTGTAGGCGAACCGCTGGGCCCGGTCGACCGCCTCCACGAGGGCGCCCTGGTCCGGGTCGTCCTTGCAGTTGAACATCCAAGGGTCGGTGTAATAGCTGTTGTTCGTGATGTCCGCGCCGTGCTCGGCCGCGTACACGAAGGCGCAGACGACGGCCTCGGTGTAGAAGAAGCCGGTCGCGTCGGCGACCTTGATGCCGGAGACCCGGACGTTCGGCGCGACACCGGTGACGCCGACGCCGTTCTTCGCGGCGGCGATGGTGCCCGCCACGTGCGTGCCGTGGTCGGACTCGTCGGCCTTCGGACGCCACACACCCGCCGTGGTGTCCGCCTTGCCGCCGACACAGCTCGCGGAGCCCTTGGCGTCGAAGTTCGGCGCCAGGTCCGGGTGGGTGTCGTCGACACCCGTGTCGATGACGGTGACGTTGACCTTCTTGGAACCGAGGGTCTTCTCGTGCGCCTTGTCCGCGCGGATCTTCGGCAGGGCCCAGAGCAGCGGCTCCAGCGGATCCTGGGCGGCGGACGCCTTCTTCTCGGCGGCCTTCGCCTCGCTCGCGGAGAGCCGCTCCGTGGCGCCCTCGTCGGTGGTCGCGGCTGCCTTGATCGGCGCGGTGCGCGTGGCACCGGCCGACTCCACGCCCCGCACCTTGCGGATCTGCTTCCCGAACTCCGGGTTCTGGGAAGTGACGACGATGACGCCTATTCGGTCGTACGAGGTCACTATGGTGCCGCCGGCCTTGGCTATCGCCTTCTTGACCGACTTCGCCGTCGAGGCACCGCCGTCGACGTTCACGACGTACGACAGCTTGGGGCCGTCCGCGGCGGGTGCCGCGACCGGAGCGTCCTCAAGAGGAGCCGCCGTCGCCGAGGTCATCGGCAGGAAGCCGAGCGAGGCCGTCAGAGCCAGACCGACAGGGATCGCCAGCGCGCGCGACCGTCTGTTTCCCAGATGAGCCATGGGTTCTCCACATCATCCGTGCCGAACGCCCCACCGCCGAGACGCGGTTGGACGGGTACATGACCAGCGAAGCTATCGCTGATCAACGCTCCGTATCAATGAGTTCGGACAATGAGTTCGGAAAAGAAAACGCGCCCGCTGAACCGAGTCGCCACGGGCGCCGTGCCGTTGTCAGGGGGACGCAAGCACCATCCGCCCCCGTCCCAGTGAGGTCCCTTTGACCCGCACCACCGCACCCGCGTCGCGAGGAGAATCCGTGGCTACCGATGCACCACCGCCCGAGGGCGGTCCGGAAACCAGCCCTGCCGGGCCTACGACGGAGCAGTTCGTCGAGGTGCAGGAGAGCGCGGAATTCGGCGAACTGCGCCGTGCCCATCGCTCCTTCGCCTTCCCCCTGACCATTGCCTTCATCGCCTGGTACCTGCTGTACGTACTGATGTCGAACTACGCCGGCGGCTTCATGGGAACGAAGGTCTTCGGCAACATCAACGTCGCACTCGTCTTCGGTCTCGGCCAGTTCCTGACGACCTTCCTCATCGCCTGGTTCTACTCGCGGCACGCGGCGACCAAGCTCGACCCGAAGGCCGCAGCGATCAAGTCCCGCCTGGAGGCCGGAGAATGAACCCCCTCATGCCTGACGCGGTGTCCGTCCACCACATCGGCCTGCAGCTCGCCGCAGGCGAAGGCGCGAGCGAGCACCGCGGCCTGATCATCACCCTCTTCGGCCTGTTCGTCGTCGCGACCCTCGTCATCACCATCTGGGCGGGCAAGCAGACCAAGAGCGCCTCCGACTTCTACGCGGGCGGCCGTCAGTTCACCGGGTTCCAGAACGGCCTGGCGATCTCCGGCGACTACATGTCCGCCGCGTCCTTCCTCGGCATCGCGGGATCCATCGCCCTCTTCGGCTACGACGGCTTCCTGTACTCCATCGGCTTCCTGGTGGCCTGGCTGGTCGCGCTGCTGCTCGTCGCGGAGCCGCTGCGCAACTCCGGCCGTTACACGATGGGCGACGTCCTCGCGTACCGCATGAAGCAGCGCCCGGTCCGTACCGCGGCCGGCACCTCCACCATCGTCGTGTCGATCTTCTACCTGCTCGCGCAGATGGCCGGTGCGGGCGTCCTCGTCTCGCTGCTGCTCGGCATCACCAGCGACGGCGGCAAGGTCGCCATTGTGGCCCTGGTCGGCGTACTGATGATCGTGTACGTCACCATCGGCGGCATGAAGGGCACCACCTGGGTGCAGATGGTCAAGGCCGTCCTGCTGATCGCGGGCACCCTGCTGATCACCTTCCTGATCCTGCTGAAGTTCAACTTCAACGTGTCCGACCTCCTCGGCGCCGCCGCCACCAACAGCGGCAAGGAAGGGTTCCTGGAACCCGGCCTCAAGTACGGCGTCAGCGCGATGTCCAAACTGGACTTCATCTCGCTCGGCATCGCGCTCGTCCTCGGCACCGCGGGCCTGCCGCACATCCTGATCCGCTTCTACACGGTGCCCACCGCACAGGCCGCCCGTAAGTCCGTGAACTGGGCCATCGGCATCATCGGCGCCTTCTACCTGATGACGATCGTGCTGGGCTTCGGCGCCGCGGCGCTCCTCAAGCCGGAGGACATCACCTCCTCCAACAAGGCGGGCAACACCGCGGCGCCGCTCGCCGCACTCGAAATCGGCGGCGGCGCGGGATCCACCGGCGGTGCGATCCTCCTCGCCGTCATCTCGGCCGTCGCCTTCGCCACGATCCTCGCGGTCGTCGCGGGCCTCACCCTCGCCTCGTCGTCCTCGTTCGCGCACGACATCTACGCGAACGTCATCCGGCGCGGCAAGGCCACCGAGAAGGAGGAGATGAAGGCCGCCCGCTGGGCCACCGTCCTCATCGGCATCGTCTCCATCGCGCTGGGCGCACTCGCCCGCGACCTCAACGTCGCAGGACTCGTCGCCCTGGCCTTCGCGGTCGCCGCGTCCGCCAACCTGCCGACGATCCTCTACAGCCTCTTCTGGAAGCGCTTCACCACCCAGGGCGCGCTGTGGTCGATCTACGGCGGCCTCTTCACCGCGGTGTTCCTCGTGCTCTTCTCGCCGGTCGTTTCCGGCAAGCCGACCTCGATGTTCAAGGGCGTCGACTTCGCCTGGTTCCCGCTGGAGAACCCGGGCCTGATCTCGATCCCGCTGGGCTTCCTGCTCGGCTGGCTCGGCTCGGTCCTCTCCAAGGAGGAGCCGGACAAGGGCAAGTACGCCGAGCTGGAGGTCAAGTCCCTGACGGGCACCGGCGCGCACTGACCCGCCCGCGTTCGTACGTACCGCCGGGGCCGCGTCGTAGAGTCCTACGA
>NZ_JBSGZD010000151.1:0-18419 GCF_053610825.1 Streptomyces sp. NPDC054863
TCCCCCCGGGGATGCGGCCCTTCTCTGTTTCACGTGAAACAGACTCTGTTTCACGTGAAACATGTCCGCGCGGTAGGTCAGCGGCTGGCGCCCGTGACGATCCAGCGCCCCGAACGGGTCCGCCACCACAGGGTGGCCATCCGGACCGCCATCATCAGTACCATCGCCCACCACAGCGCCGTCAGGCCGCCGCCCAGTTTCGGGACCAGCAGGGCCACCGGGGCGAACACCGCGAGAGTGGCGAGCATCGCCCAGGCCAGGTACGGGCCGTCGCCCGCGCCCATCAGTACACCGTCGAGGATGAAGACCACCCCCGAGATGGGCTGACTGACGGCCACGACCAGGAGCGCGGGCAGCAGGGTGTCCCGTACGACCTGGTCGCTGGTGAAGAGCGGGACGAAGAGCGGGCGGGCGAGTACGACCAGGATGCCCAGCACCACTCCGGCGGCAATGCCCCACTCGACCATGCGGCGGCAGGCTGCCCGGGCGCCCTCCTCGTCGCCCGCGCCCAGATAGCGGCCGATGATGGACTGCCCGGCGATCGCGATCGCGTCCAGGGCGAAGGCCAGCAGGGTCCACAGGGTCAGGATGATCTGGTGGGCGGCAATGTCGGCGTCGCCCAGGCGGGCGGCGACCGCGGTCGCGATCATGAGCACCGCCCGCAGCGACAGCGTACGGACGAGGAGAGGGACCCCGGCCTGGGCCGAGGCGCGTATGCCGACGGCGTCCGGGCGCAGCGAGGCGCCGTGACGGCGGGCACCGCGGACGACCACCACGAGGTAGACGGCGGCCATCGCCCACTGGGCAGCGACGGTGCCCCACGCGGACCCGGCGATACCGAGCCCGAAGCCGTAGACCAGGAGCACATTGAGGATGCCGTTCGCGACGAAGCCGCCGATCGCGACGTAGAGCGGGGTCCTGGTGTCCTGGAGGCCGCGCAGTACGCCGGTGGCGGCCAGGACCACGAGCATGGCGGGGATGCCGAGGCTGGAGATCCGCAGATATGTGATGGCGTAGGGGGCGGCCGTGTCGGAGGCGCCGAAGAGGTCGACCAGGCCCGGAGCGCCCGGCAGGACGGCGGCGATGACGACCGCGCCGAGGAGCAGGGCCAGCCAGATGCCGTCCATGCCCTGGCGGATGGCGGCGGCGAGGTCCCCGGCACCGACGCGGCGGGAGACCGCGGCCGTGGTCGCGTACGCGAGGAAGACGAAGATGCTCACCGCGGTGGTGAGGAGTCCCGAGGCGATGCCGAGCCCGGCGAGCTGGGGGGTGCCGAGGTGGCCGACGATCGCGCTGTCGGCCATCAGGAACAGGGGCTCGGCGACCAGCGCGCCGAAGGCCGGGAGGGCGAGGGCGACGATCTCGCGGTCGTGCCGGCGGCGGCCTGGTTTCGATGCCGCGGGAGCCTGTGTCATGGCCTCAATCTAATCTTCCACAGGTAAGAGATGCAAGGGGCCTGAGACCCTTACTGATCGTCGTTCGGGGGGTCCGGGTGTGCGCCGTTTGAAGCGATCTTGGCCCGGCTTCGAAAGTTTTTCTCCCCCACAGCCGGTGGACGGTGTTTCTGCAGGTCAGGTGGGTGGCGCGGGGAGTGCTGTGAACTTGTCCACAGCACTGTCCCCCGGTCCGTGCACAGGTTCTGGTGAGTTCTCCACAGCAAGTCGTCTGTTTCTCACAGGCCCTGTGGATAACCAGATTGGCTGACGGTGCCCGCGGGCCTACCGTGGACCGGCGCCCGCCCTGTCTTCCGGCGTCCCAGGTGCCCCGGGAAACCACCGGACTTGATGTGCCGGAAGCGGAAGTCGGGCGTCTCATTTGTCAGAGCCGTGCCGTAAGAAAGAGTGGCACAGCGAGGTCCGCGGAGCGGACGGGAGGAGGTGGGTCCGGTGACTATTTCCGAGCCCTTGGACGACCCCTGGGCCGACGGCGGTCCCGGTGACCGTCTGCCCGCCCGCAAGCGGAACGGCGACGGTGGACGCGGCCGTGACGACCGGAACGACAGAGGCTCCGAGGGCGGTGGCTGGGACGGCGGCGGGGGCAGCGGTTTCGAGCGGGTACCGCCGCAGGATCTGGATGCGGAGCAGTCCGTGCTCGGCGGCATGCTGCTCTCCAAGGACGCCATCGCGGACGTCGTGGAGGTCCTCAAGGGCCACGACTTCTACAAGCCCGCACACGAGACCGTCTTCCAGGCCATCCTCGACCTGTACGCGAAGGGCGAGCCCGCCGACCCGATCACGGTCAGCGCCGAGCTCACCAAGCGCGGCGAGATCACCAAGGTCGGCGGCGCCCCGTACCTGCACACGCTGGTGCAGTCGGTGCCGACGGCGGCCAACGCCGAGTACTACGCGGAGATCGTCCACGAGCGAGCGGTGCTGCGCCGCCTCGTCGAGGCCGGCACGAAGATCACACAGATGGGATACGCGGGCGACGGCGACGTCGACGAGATCGTCAACTCCGCGCAGGCCGAGATCTACGCCGTCACCGAACAGCGCACGTCCGAGGACTACGCACCGCTCGGCGACATCATGGAGGGCGCGCTCGACGAGATCGAGGCGATCGGCTCGCGCAGCGGTCAGATGTCCGGTGTGCCGACCGGTTTCACCGACCTGGACTCCCTGACGAACGGCCTGCACCCGGGCCAGATGATCGTCATCGCGGCCCGTCCCGCCATGGGCAAGTCGACGCTGGCGCTGGACTTCGCGCGAGCCTGTTCGATCCAGAACAACATGGCCAGCGTGATCTTCTCGCTCGAAATGGGCCGCAACGAGATCGCGATGCGTCTGCTGTCGGCGGAGGCGCGGGTGGCGCTGCACCACATGCGTTCCGGGTCGATGACGGACGACGACTGGACGCGACTGGCCCGGCGGATGCCCGACGTTTCGGCGGCCCCGCTGTTCATCGACGACTCGCCGAACCTGTCGATGATGGAGATCCGTGCCAAGTGCCGGCGGCTGAAACAGCGGCAGGACATCAAGCTGGTGATCATCGACTATCTGCAGCTGATGCAGGCCGGTGGGTCCAAGCGGAGCGAGAGCCGCCAGCAGGAGGTCTCGGACATGTCGCGAAACCTGAAGCTGCTGGCGAAGGAGCTGGAGGTGCCGGTGATCGCGCTGTCCCAGCTGAACCGTGGTCCCGAGCAGCGTACGGACAAGAAGCCGATGGTCTCCGACCTGCGTGAATCCGGATCGATCGAGCAGGACGCGGACATGGTGATCCTGCTGCACCGTGAGGACGCGTACGAGAAGGAATCGCCGCGCGCGGGCGAGGCGGACATCATCGTCGGCAAGCACCGTAACGGTCCGACGGCGACGATCACGGTGGCCTTCCAGGGCCACTACTCGCGGTTCGTGGACATGGCGCAGACCTGATCCCGACGGGACGATTCCGGCGGGACGCAGGACTGCGCCGGAAACGGCTCAGACGAGGATGACCCTGCGCCCGCGTGTGTGCCCGGCCTGGCTGTCGGTGTGTGCCGCCGCGGCGTCGGCGAGCGTGTACGACTTCTCGACCGGGATGTGGAGCTGTCCCCGCGAGATGAGGTCGGTGGCCTCGGCGAGTGCTGCCGGCACGCTCCCGGCCACGCCGGAGTACCGGGCACCGAGCTCCGGCGCAGCGAGATCGGCGATGGAGATCACCTTCTGCGGATCCCCGGTCAGTTCGATGAGCTCGCGTATCACGCCCGATCCCGCCAGATCGAGAGCCGCGTCGACACGGCCGAGCTGCCGTACCCGCTCCGCCCACCCCTCGCCGTAGGTCGTGGCGAGGGCGCCCAGGCTGCGCAGATAGTCCTGGTTCGCGGCCCCGCCCGTGCCGATCGCCGTGATGCCGCGGTCGCGGGCGATCTGCAGCACCGCCGATCCGACGCCCCCGGACGCGCCGCTGACCAGCAGCGTCTGCCCGGGCCGCACACCGGCCTGGTGGATGATGCGCAGCGCGGTCTCCACCACGGAGGGGTACCCGGCCGCCTCTTCGAACGTCAGCCCCTCGGGCATGCGGGCCCAGGCCGACAGCACGGCGAACTCGGCATAGGTGCTCGACCCTTCGCCGAACACGTGGTCGCCGATCTCGACCCCTTCGACGCCGTCGCCGACCTCGTCCACCACCCCGGAGGCGTCCAGCCCTACTCCGGCGGGCAGTTCGAGCGGATGGGCCCCCAGCTTCTGGCCTTCACGCAGCCTCCAGTCGACGGGGTTCACGCCCGCCGCCCGCACGGCGATGCGTATCTGGCCGGGGCCCGCATGGGGCTCCTCGGCATCTGTGAGTTGCAGTACGTCGGGACCGCCGAATTCGGCGAAGCTCACTCTCTTCATGCGGTCGAACGTAGCACTAACGGTTAGTGTTTAGGAACGGATACTCCTTTGTATTTGCTAGCGTGAGGGCATGACCGTGCCGACCGGACGTCGCGAGCGCAAGAAGGCCGCGACCCGCCAGAAGATCGCTGACACCGCCCTGCGACTCTTCCTGGAACGCGGGTACGACGCGGTGGGCATCCGTGAGGTGGCCGCCGAGGCCGACGTGGCCGTCACCACGCTCTTCTCCCACTTCGCCTCGAAAGAGGCCCTGGTGTTCGAGCAGGACGAAGACTTCGAGCAGCGCCTCACCCAGGCGGTCACCGGCCGGGCGCCGCACGAGCCGCTCATCCCTGTGCTGCGCAGCGAGATCCAGGCCCTGGTGCGGCACTGCACGGCGGACAGCGCCGCCCCGATCTGGCGCATGGTCGAAGGGTCGTCCGCTCTGCGGGAGTACGAGGAGTCGATGCGGCTGCGCCATGCGGAGCTGCTGGCCATGACCATCGATGCCGATCCCGACCTGTCACGGTCCACAACGGCCTGCCGGACGATCGCGAGGTTCGTGATCGACGCCTACTCGCTGGCCCGCGAGGCGGCTGATCCGGAGGCTGCGGTGGACGAGATCTTCCTGATGATCGAGGCGGCCTGGGAGGTCGCCTCCCCTTCTCGGCGGTGACGAGCCGCTACACGCTGCCAGTTGTGTGCGGTCCGCTCCGACCTGCACGTATTGACCTTCAGGCGGCTTGAACGTCGACAATCGCGCTCATGGGAGAGAAGGAAGAGCAGGAAGAGGGCGGCGGGGGTTTCGAGGGTGCCGGTGATTTTGCGGCGCTGTTGAGCATCGGCGCGTTCGCGCGGCGGGTGGGACTGGCGCCGAGCGCGCTGCGGTTCTACGACGACTGCGGTGTGCTGCGCCCGGCGCGGGTGGACGGCAGCACGGGATACCGGTTCTACGGGCTGGGACAGGTGGCGCGCGCGGTGCTGGTGCGGCGGCTCCGGGAGGCCGGGGTGCCGCTCGTGGACGCGGCGGTGGTGCTGGACGGTGCGCCGGACGACGCGCGGGAGGTGCTGCGGGGACATGCGCGGCGGACCCGGGACGTGGCCCGGGCGGCGGGATCACTGATCGAGGAGATTCTGCGGGGGCTGCCGGAAGTGGCGGAGGTGGGCGCTCCGGTTGCCGGGGGCCCGGTGGGTGGAGGGATGGCTTCCGCTCGGTTGGGCGGGGCCGAACTGGCCAGTGCCGTGCGGCAGGTGGCGTCGGCGGTCGCTTCGGGGGCGCTGCGGGAGGAGTTCCCCGTGCTCGGCTGCGTTCTGGTCGAGTGGGACGCGGCCGGGGACGAGGTGCGGCTGGTGGCGACGGACCGCTACCGGCTGGCCGTACGGGTGCTGAGGGCGTCATCGGCAGGGGCCGGGCCTGCCCGGGTCCTGGTGGACGCGGAGGAACTCCGCGAGGTCGGGGCGTGGGCGCTGCGGGCGCCCGAGGTCGAGTGGGAGACCGGCGCCGGCGGGCGGAGCGCGCGGGTCCGGGTGGCTGGGGGCAGTGCTGCGGTGGCGGGTGCCGGCGGTGTTGCTGGGGCGTCCTGTGGGGCTGATGAGGCCGGTGAGTGGCGGGAGTTGGCGCCGTACACGGGAGGGGAGTTCCCGCAGTACCGGATGGTGCTGGACGGACTGTCCGAGGTACGTCACCGGGTGATCGTCGAGCGGGCCGCACTGCGGGGAGTTCTTGCAGGTGGGGGCGGCCCTGTGGTGCTCAAGTCCGGTGCGGAGGGGGAGTTGGTCTGCGAGGCGCGGGGCGCGGGCCGACGGGAGGTGCTGCGCGCGGTGGTGCTGCGTGCGGCCGGGCCGGGGCCGGTGCGGGTGGCCTTCGACGCGGAGGTGCTGCTTCAGGCGCTCGATGCAGGGGTCGGGCCTGACGTACTTCTGGAGGTCGCGTCGGCGGTGGAACCGGTGGTGGTGCGGTCGGCGGACCAGGGGAGCTTCACGACGCTGGTGATGCCGGTGCAGGACGGTGGCGAGGGCGAGGAGGAGGGCGAGGGCAAGAACGAGGAAGCGGGCGAGGGTGAGTGCGAGCAGGGCGGCGCCGAAAGGGCTGGTGAGGGCTGTGGACGTTGAGAATCCGGTGGTGGCGCTGTGCGTGCGGGGGATGCAGGCCGAGGCAGCGGGGCGCGCCGAGGAGGCACGTCGGCTCTTCGTGCGCGCGTGGGAGAGCGCAGGCGACGACTACGACGCCTGCGTGGCCGCGCACTACCTGGCGCGCCAGCAGTCCTCGCCCCAGGAGACGCTGCGGTGGAACCGCGAGTGCCTGGAGCGGGCGGACCGGGTGGGGGACGGGCGGGTTGCGGGCTTCTACGCGTCGCTGTACCTCAACATGGCCAAGTCGTACGGGGAACTGGGCGACGGAGGTCTGGCGCACGCGCACTACGTGCGGGCGGCGGCGCACGTCGACGCGGTGCCGGAGGGGCAGTACAGGGACTGGATGCGGTTCGCGATCGCGGAGGGACTGCATGAGGAGGCAGATGCGGAGGTGGAGAGTCCGGCGGGTGGGGCTGACGGTCCGCTGGACGCACTGGTGACGTCGTGGTGCGGGCGGGCGGAGCTCAAGGCGCTGGGGCTGGTGCTGCCCGCCCACCTGGGGAATCTGGGAACGGCGGCCGACCGGGAACGGCTCGTACTGGTGTTGCGGATGGTGCATGCGGGGCGGTGGTTGCCGGAGGGGGAGCAGGCGCTGCTGGAGCGGGCCATAAGGGTTCTGGAACCGGAAGGGCACCAGGCATCGGCACCGGGGGCGCAGCGCGGTGGCGGCGCTGCGGTGTCGAATGCGTTCGACGGGGAGCCTGCGGAGGGGTAGTTGTGGCATATGACTATTCCTGCGAACACCGCCCCCGACATCCTTGACCTCCTGCCTGCCACTCGCCGCTCTCTGCTGCACCGTGTCGCCGCCGCTCAGGCGTCCGGCCGGGCTCCCTCGCTGGTGGCGGCCGTGCAACGGGAGGGGCAGGTGGTGTGGGGAGGTGTGCGCGGGGCGTCGGCGGACGGGCGGACGGCGGATGTGGAGACGCAGTACCGGATCGGGTCGATCACCAAGACGTTCACCGCGGTGCTGGTGATGCGGCTGCGTGACGAGGGGCTGCTGGATCTCGCGGACCCGCTGGAGAAGTACGTACCGGACACGGGCGCGGGGGACGCCACGATCTTCCAGCTCCTCGGTCACACCAGTGGCCTGGCGGCGGAGACCCCTGGCCCGTGGTGGGAGCGTACGCCCGGTGACCTGCGCCCCGAGCTGGCCGACGTCCTGGGCGACGTACGAGCGGAAGGGGCGCGTCCGCATCCGGCCGGGCGGGTGCACCACTACTCCAACCCCGGCTACACGCTGCTCGGTTCGCTCGTCGAGGCGGTGCGCGGAGTGCCGTGGGCGGAGGCCGTGCGGCGGGAGATCACGGAGCCGCTGGGGCTGACGCGGACGAGCGCGCAACCGCAGGCACCGTACGCGGAGGGGTGGGCGGTGCACCCCTGGGCGGACGTGCTGCTTCCGGAACCGGCGGTGGACCTGGGGCTGATGGCGGCTGCGGGGCAGTTGTGGTCGACGGCCGGTGACCTGTGCCGGTTCGGCGCCTTCCTGGCCGCGGGCGACGAACGGGTGCTGAGTGCGGAATCCGTACGGGAGATGAGGACGTCGGCGGCGCCGCTTGAGGCCGGGAACTGGACGGGTACGTACGGGCTCGGGCTGCAGGTGATCAATGTCGGCGGGCGTGAACTCGTGGGACACGGCGGCTCATTGCCCGGATTCGTGGCCGGGCTGTGGGTGAGCGTGGCGGACGGAGTGGCGGCTTCCGCGCTGGCCAATGCGACGTCCGGGCTGCAGGCGGGGGTGCTGGCGGCGGAGCTCCTGTGCCTCGTGGCCGAGGCGGAGCCGGGTGTCGCACCGGAGTGGCGTCCGCTGCCGGAGGACGGCGTGGACCAGGAGCTGCTGGGGCTGACCGGGGCCTGGTACTGGGGGACGTACTCCTACGGCCTGCGGCTGCTGCCCGATCGAGGGCTGTCGCTGGAGCGGCTGGACGGCCGCGCGGGGCGCGGCTCGCGCTTCCTTGCGCGGCCGGACGGGACGTGGGTCGGGCTCGACGGGTACTACGCGGGGGAGACGTTGCGGGTGGTGCGGCGGCCGGAGGACGGGTCGGTGAGCCATCTCGACCTGGGGTCGTTCGTCTTTACCCGGGAGGTGTACGAGGCCCAGGCGCCGGTTCCGGGTGGTGTGGATCCGCGCGGGTGGCGGGGGATCGGATAGGGCGCGCGAAGGGCCCGACGCCGCGACTTCTCCTTGCGGTGTCGGGCCCGATCCGCTGGGCCCGGGGGCCGGCTGAGGGCCTGGAGCGTGGGCGGGGGCCGCTGACCCTCCCGCGCCGGACGGGTCAGAGCTGGAGCTTGAAACCCACGTGGGAGGCGGTGAAGCCGAGCCGCTCGTAGAAGCGGTGGGCGTCCGTCCGGCTGATGTCGGAGGTCAGCTGCACCAATTGGCAGCCCCGGGCGCGGGATTCCTCGACCGCCCACTCCATGAAGCGGGTGCCGAGGCCGCTGCCGCGTTCGTCCGCGTGGATGCGTACGGCCTCGATGACCGAGCGGGTGGCGCCCTTGCGGGACAGGCCGGGGATCAGGGTGAGCTGGAGGGTGCCGACGATGCGGCCGGCGCGTTCGGCGACGACGACAAGCTGGTTCGGGTCGGCGTCGAGGCGCTTCAGGGCGTCGATGTACGGGGTGAGGTCGTCGGGGGACTCGCGCTGTGCGCCCAGCGGGTCGTGGGCGAGCATCGCGACGACCGCGGGCAGGTCGGCTTCGGTCGTCGGGCGTATCACCAGGTCGTCCGGGAGACCGGTCGTCCGGTCGTCCGCCCGGTTGTTCTGAGAGGTCATGGGCGCAGGTTACGCAGGTCAGGCCGGGGTGCGCAGCTCTTCCACGGTGCGTACCAGGGGGGCGAGTTCGGGGTTCTCGGCGGCGGCGTCGAGGGCTTTGCGCAGGGCGGTGTCGTTGGTGGGGCGGGCCTGGGTGAGGAGGGTCCGGCCGGCGTCGGTGACGTCGGTGTAGATGCCCCGGCGGTCGGTGTCGCAGAGGTAGCGGGTGAGCAGGCCGCGGTCTTCGAGGCGGGTGACCAGACGCGTCGTGGCGCTCTGGCTGAGGAGGACGGCTTCGGCGACCTGTCGCATCTGGAGGTGGCCACCGGGTCCGCTGTGCTGGCGGCTGAGGACGTCGAGGAGCGAATACTCACGGACGCTGAGGTCGTGGCGGGCCTGGAGGGCCTTCTCGATGTGGGCCTCGATGCGGCTGTGCAGCAGGGAGAGGGCGCACCAGCCCTGGGCGAGGGCAGTGAGTGCGGGATCGGTCGCGGTCATCTGGTGTCTCCTCGTCCCCTTGCGCGATGGGCGGAGCGGGTGGCTCCTGCGGGCGGAGCAGCTCCTGCGGGCAGAGCGGGCGGCCGGGGGGTGCGGTCCGTTCTCCAGGATAGGCGACGCCCGCAATATCCCGCGCGTGCAATCAGTCTGCGTCTGCTCGCATGGCCGACGGACGCAGACGAGGGACGTCACCGACGGATGCTGCTGATGCACGTCGCTGACGGACGTCCCCGTACGGCCGTCAGCCCGACGCGGTCGCCAGCGGGGCGAAATGGCGGCGGAAGTCGCCCGGTAGCGCCGGGGCGCCGTACGACATCACCGTGTTGAAGAGGACCGGGGCCAGACCGTGGGCGCTCAGCCAGTTGCGCAGGTCTTCGTGACGTGCGTCGACGTCGATGCGCAGGGGCCGGTCGGTGCCGTCGGCGAGGGAGGCGACCAGCGCTTTCGCGGTGTTCGTGTCCCGGGCGATGAGTGGGCCCACGGTGTGGGTGTCGCGGTCCGGCCAGGCGGCGGCGTAGCCGAGGAGACCGTCCTGGTCCTCGGCCACGCGGAACTGGTCCGCGAAGGCGGGCAGCCTCGCGAGCATGGCGGTGCGGTCGTGGCCGAACACCTCGGTGTCCATCCGGATGATCGCGGCGAGGTCGCCGGGGGTGACCGGCCGGGTCGTGACCGAGGAACGCGGACCCGCGGGCTGCGGCTCCGTGGATTGCGGGCTCGGCAGGAGGAAGCGGCCCCGGAGCATTTCGGCGCTGCCCGTGACGGTGAAGCCGAGCTGCTCGTACAGTCCCTGCCCGGCCGGGGAGGCGGACAGCGAGACCTGGGCCTGGCCCGCCTCGGCCAGGGCGTGCCGGATCAGTCGGCGGCCGACCCCCTGTCGGCCGTACCGCTCGGCGACCAGGACCATGCCGATCACGGCGTACGAGGGGTCGTGGGGCGCACCCGTGCCGTACGAGGTGAGGGTGCAGGCGGCGATCAGGCCCTTGCCCTCGGGCGCCTCCGGGTCGTCGATGCCGTAACCGGTGCCTGCGGTGAGCAGCAAGCCCCACTTGTGTTCCGTACGGGGCCAGTCCCGGTCCTCGCCGAGGTCGGCGCAGGCGGTGAGGTCGTGCAGGGTCAGGCGACGGACGGGGAGTTCGGCCAGGGGCGTGGGCATGGTCGTCAGGCTGGTGTACGCGGAGAGTGTTCGTCCAGCGCTTTAACGGAAGCCGTTTCACGTGAAACATCGCTCGAACCACGTGAAACGCCGCTTGAGATCAACAAAGCCCGCAACCGGGCCATGCGGGGTCATGCGGTGTGTTTCACGTGAAACATCGCGTCCGGGCTCGTGCTGCGGCCCGGAAGGAATGGTGCCCGCGTTCCTGGGAATGCGCTGCCACGGGCCGAGGGGTCACGGGCATGGGGCGAAAGCAGCCTAGAGGTAAGGAGAGATCGGAAACCAGGACTTCCCGGTCTTGGCCCGTTCCGAGGGACGGGCTGACACGCTGCGACGACGGGAACCGCGGCCGACGCGCGGCCTTTTCCGCCTTGTTCTCAATGAGGGAGAAGCGCGACCACATGACGTTCGAGGCGAGGCAGAGAATGGACGCTCCGACCCCCACAGGGCCCGGGAACAACGGCGCCGACAGCGAGGGTGCCGACGGCGACGGTGCCGTCGATGTGGGCAGCGGCTGGTTCGCCCTCACGCCTCCGGCGGAGTCCGGGGTGGCGCTCTCCCCTCCGGCGGAGTCCGCAGTGACGCCGACCTCTCCGGCCGCCCGGCCCTCCCCCGACGCGCTCCGGGTCCGCCGCACGCTGGCGGCGATCGAGCCCGTCGCAGACCGGACGACCTCGTACTTCTACGCGCTGCTGTTCATCGGGCATCCCGAACTGCGTCCGCTGTTCCCGCCCGCGATGGACACCCAGCGCGACCGGCTGTTCAAGGCGCTGCTCACGGCTGCCGAGCACATGGACACCCCGGACGTGCTGGTGGAGTACCTGCGCAATCTCGGCTCCGGTCACCGCAAGTACGGCACGCGGCCCGCGCACTATCCGGCGGTCGGCGAGGCACTGATCGGGGCGTTGGCCCGGTACGCGGAGGCGGTCTGGGACCGGGAGACCGAGGCGGCCTGGGTACGTACGTACACGAAGATCTCGCAGGTCATGATCGACGCGGCGGCGGCGAGCGAGCTGCGCTCCCCCGCGTGGTGGCACGCCGAGGTCGTCGCGCACGACCTGCGCACCCCCGACGTAGCAGTCGTCACGCTGCGCCCGGACCAGCCGTACCCCTTCCTGGCCGGGCAGTACACCAGCCTGGAGACGCCGTGGTGGCCGCGGATATGGCGGCACTACTCCTTCGCGGCGGCCCCGCGCGCGGACGGGCTGCTGACCCTGCACGTGAAGGCGGTCCCGGCGGGCTGGGTGTCGAATGCGCTGGTGCACCGGGCCCGCCCCGGCGACGTGCTGCGGCTGGGCCCGCCGTCCGGCTCGATGACCGTCGACCACACCACCGACAGCGGCCTGCTGTGCATCGGCGGCGGCACCGGCATCGCCCCCATCAAGGCGCTGGTGGAGGACGTCGCGGAGCACGGGGAGCGGCGGCCGGTCGAGGTGTTCTACGGGGCGCGCACGGACTACGACCTGTACGACATCGACACGATGCTGCGCCTGCAGAGGTCCCACTCGTGGCTCTCGGTGCGCCCGGTGGTCGACGACCGTTCCCAGTTCCCGGACGCGGTACGGCAGTTCGGGCCCTGGACCGCGTACGACGCCTATCTGTCGGGCCCGCCAGGAATGATCCGCAGCGGCCTGGACGCGTTGCGCACGGTCGGCATACCCGGCAGCCGGATACGTCACGACTCCGTCGAGGAGCTCGTCGCGGCGGGCGACTAGGGCAGGACGCGCCTCCCGGGTCTGGATCCCAGGCCTGGGGCGAGGCTTTGTCCCAGGTGGGGGGCGAGGCTTACCCCAGGTCGGGGGCGAGCAGGGCCCGTACGCCCTCGATGTTGCCGTCCAGGTAGTGCCGCAGCGACAGTGGTACGAGGTGGACGGCGGCGATGCCGACCCGGCTGAAGGGGACGCGGACGATCTCGTAGTCGCCGAGTGGTTCGTCCACCTCCGGGCCGTGCCGCAGGGCCGGGTCCATGGATTCGAGTCGGCAGACGAAGAAGTGCTGCACCTTGACGCCCGCACCCGCGTTGCCCGCGATGTGCTCGACGGTGTCGACGAAGCAGGGCACCACGTCGGTGATCTTCGCGCCGAGTTCCTCGTCCACCTCCCGGTGCAGGGCGTCGACGACGGTGTGGTCCTCGGGTTCGACTCCCCCGCCGGGGGTCACCCAGTACGGGTCGACGCCGGGCTTGGTGCGTTTGATGAGGACGAGGTGGTCGCCGTCGAGGAGGACGGCGCGTGCGGTGCGCTTGACCACGGGACGTTCGGTCATGGCAATAACGTGGCCCGCCGGAGCCGTGCCGAAACTCCCGGACACCATTCGGCTCCCGTTCAGCACCAGTCACCGGCAGCGCGCAGCAGCCATTCGTGCGCCCGCGCGAGGTGCGGCTGGGCGAGTGTGCCGGTGCGTACGGCCAGGAAGTAGGTACGCAGCGGGGGCACCGCAGGGTCGTACAGGGCCACCACGTTCCCCCGGGCGAGGTCGTCCTCGCACAGGTAGCGCGGCAGTACGGCGAGGCCCGCACCGGCGGTGGTGGCTTGCAGGACGGCGCGCAGGTCGGGGGCGATGACGGTGCCGGCGGCGGCGGGCGGGGTGTCGAAGACGGCGGCCCAGTAGCGGGCGACGAGCGGCAGGCTCTCGTGCACCTCGACGACGGGAAGGTGCTCCAGGACGACGGCCCCTTTGGCGGCCAGGAGTTCGGGGGTGAGGTGCTTGGCCCAGCGGGGGGCGGCGACCAGGACGTGTTCCTCGTCGCAGAGGGCGGTGGCGCTGAGGAGTCCGCCGCGCGGCCGGTCGGTGGTGATGGCCAGGTCGTGGTGGCCTGCGGCGAGTCCCTCCAGGGTTTCCTCGGCGCTGCCGAAGGAGACGCGCAGCGCCAGGCCCTGGGCGGTGAGCGGGGACAGGGCGGGCAGGGCGCGCAGCGAGGTGAACTCGGGCGGTCCGGCCAGATGGAGGGTGCGTACGCCGGACTGGTCGTCGAGGCCGGTCTCGGCGATTTCGACGAGGGCGTCGAGGTGCGGGGCGGCGCGGTGGGCGAGTTCGTCGCCGATGGCGGTGGGGGTGACGCCGCGGGCCCGGCGCAGGAACAGCGGGCGGCCCAACTGCCTTTCCAGTGTGCGGATCTGGCCGGTGACGGCGGGCTGGGACAGGCCGAGGAGAGCGGCGGCCCGGGTGAAGGACCCGGCCCGGTGGACGGTCACGAAGGTGCGCAGCAGGGCCAGATCCATGTCATGCCTTCCGCGTTGCGCGGTGTCCGGCCGCTGGGCCGGGGGCGGCTGTCCGCCCTCTGGTCCCGCCGTCCAGGCACCGTGATCCGGTCCCCGCCGGTGTCCCCGAAGGTGCAGTATAAATATGTCGATAGGTCTCTGTCGCTAGCGTGATTGGACACTGACGCAGAGTCAACTAGCCTTGTGCAGGCGGTTCTTCGCGCGCAGAACCGGGACGGTCCGAGCCACGAGGGGGGAGGCTCGGACCGTCCGTCCTACGTCATGCGGCTACGCAACGCTACTTACCCGGCCGCTGCGTCCAGCGGCCCACCGGCTGCTTCCAGCGCGCGCACGACGTCGATGATCAGGTCGTCCACGTCCTCCGCGCCCACCGACAGACGGATGAATCCCTCCGGTACGGCGTCGCCGCCCCACCGCCCGCGCCGCTCGGCAGTGGACCGTACGCCGCCGAAGCTCGTCGCGTCGTCGACCAGCCGCAGTTCCTCCAGGAACCGTTCCGCGAACGCCCTGTTGGGCAGGGTGAAGGACACCACGCACCCGAAGCGCCGCATCTGCCGCGAGGCGACCGGGTACGACGGGTCCTCGGGCAGCCCCGGGTAGCGAAGGTCGTTCACGTACGGATGGCCGCGCAGCGCCGTCGCCAGCACCAGGGCGCTTGCGCCCTGCCGGTCGGCCCGCAGTTGCAGGGTGGCCAACGAGCGGTGCGCGAGCCAGGCCTCCATGGGGCCGGGGATCGCGCCGACGACCTTGCGCCAGCGCCGTACCCGCGCCGCGAGTTCGGCGTCGCGGCAGGTCACGTACCCGAGCAGCAGGTCGCCGTGGCCGGTGAGGCCCTTGGTGCCGCTGGCCACCGAGAAGTCGGCGCCCAGGTCGAGCGGGCGCTGCCCGAGCGGGGTGGCGAGGGTGTTGTCGACCGCGACCAGGGTGTTGCCCTCGTGTGCGGCGTCGACGAGCCGGCGGATGTCGCAGACGTCGAGCCCCGGGTTGGACGGGGACTCGATCCACAGCAGCCGTGCCCCGGCCAGCTCGGCGAGCTGCGCGTCCCCTGCGGTGGGCGCCGTGCGCACGCCCACCCCGTAAGCCTCCAACTGCTCGCGCACCAGTGGCAGCGCCTGGTAGCCGTCGTCGGGGAGGACGACGGTGTCCCCGGCCTTCGCCTGCGAGAGGAGCACGGCGGAGACCGCGGCCATGCCGGAGGCGAAGACGACGGTGTGGGCGGCGCCACCGGGGTCCTCCAGCTCGCCGATCGCCCGTTCCAGATGTGTCCAGGTGGGGTTCTCGTCGCGGCCGTAGGTGTACGGGCCCTTCGGCTCGCCCGGCAGGTGGAAGTGGGCGGCGAACACCGGTCCCGGCAGGGTCGGTTCGTACGCCACGGGCACGGGCAGCCCGGCCCGTACGGACCGGGTGCCGTCGCCGTCCTCGTCGGATATCGGCATGCGGGTCAGTCCCTTCCGTCGGGGAGCATCATGTTCAGCGCCCAGGAGACGACGCTGATGATCAGGGCGCCGAGTACGGCGGTCCAGAAGCCCTCGACGTGGAAGGCGAGTTCGAACCTGTCGGCCAGCCACGACGTCAGCAGCAGCATCAGTGCGTTCACGACGAGCGTGAACAGGCCGAGCGTGAGGATGAACAGGGGGAAGGACAGAAGCTTCACCACCGGCTTGACCAGGAAGTTCACCAGCCCGAACAGCAGGGCGACGACGATGAGTGTGCCCACCTTGCGGCCGGTGCTGTCGCCGGTGAGGGTGATGTCCTGGACGAGCCACACGGCTACCCAGAGGGCGACCGCGTTGGCGATCGTCTTGACTGCAAAATTCATCATGTGTCTGATCGTGGCAGACATGATCGGGGAAAACAGTGCGGGCGGTGCCGGAGTGGCACGGCGTGGGCGTGTGGCGAGGAGCAAGCGGGCATGAAGGCATTCCGACTGGACGAGCTGGAGGCGGAGCGTGCCGCGAACGACGGCGCGTATCTGCAGTTCCTCAAGGAGAGGAACATGTCGGCGGGCCTGTACGCGCTCGACGCGGGCGACACCGACCCGCAGCAGCCGCACGGCGAGGACGAGATCTACTTCGTGGTGAGCGGCCGGGCGGCGATCACCGTGGGCATGGAGACTTCGCAGATCGCGCGAGGCAGCGTGGTCTACGTGCCGGCCGGCACGGCGCACAAGTTCCACCACATCTCGGAGGACCTGCGGGTGCTGGTCGTGTTCTCCCCGCCGGAGAGCTGAGCGGGTCCCTGTCCCGGGGGGATGTTTCACGTGAAACATCCCCCCGGCCCCCCGGATGACCCCGGGGTTCCCTAGGGGGTGGATCAGGGGTCTTCAAGGGCTGCGCGGCCCCCGTTCGGGGTGGTCCGCCGCCTAGCATCGAAGGCAGGGAAACACCGCAGATCCGGGCAGGAACCGGACCGGGATCGAAGGAAGGCAAGAAGATGGCTGCACGAGAGATGTTCGCGAGCCTGCCGGGCTGGGTGAAGTGGGTGGCGATACCGGCCCTCGTCCTGCTGGTGTTCGGTGGCGCGATCCTGACCGCGATCGGCACACTGATCGGCCTGCTCTTCAAGCTGCTGGTGCTGGTGGCACTGGTCGGCGGACTGATCTACGTCGTACGGCGCTTCAAGTCGTCCTCGTCGGGCGACTCCTCGCGCAGCGGCTGGTAGGCACTGGTTTCCCGTGCGGGCGTTAGCCCGCCGGGGGGAACCTGACACGTGAAAACAACTGAGGCTCCGGGCAAGGCAGTTAGGGTGAAAAACCGCTGCCGTCACCCGGGACTCCCGCTCCCGGGGCGAC
This sequence comes from Streptomyces sp. NPDC054863, assembly GCF_053610825.1. Taxonomy (NCBI): domain Bacteria; kingdom Bacillati; phylum Actinomycetota; class Actinomycetes; order Kitasatosporales; family Streptomycetaceae; genus Streptomyces; species Streptomyces sp. NPDC054863. Next base: position 16,836 of record NZ_JBSGZD010000151.1, read on the forward strand.
TGCATTGCCCCTCGGGACCCCGGGAGTGCCCCATGGCCACGACCCAGCCCACGGCCCGGCAGGCCGCCGTATCAGCGCCTGCCGTACCCGCACCTGCCGCGCCCACTGTCGTACCCGAACCCGCGGCCCCCGTTGCCGCCCCTGCCCCGACCCTGATCGGCTCGGTGCAGCGCGCCCTGCGCCTCCTCGAAGCCGTCAGCGATCATCCCGACGGCGCCCCCGCCAAGCAGCTCGCCCGCGAGGCGGGCCTGCCACTGCCCACCGCCTACCACCTGCTGCGCACCCTGACCCACGAGGGATACCTCCGTCGTGAGCAGGGTGTTTTCGTGCTCGGGGCCGCCGCGGGGCGGCTCGGGCGCGGAGGGTCCGAGCAGATCCGCCACGAAAGAGTCACCGAGACGATGGAGCGCTGGCGCGACACGCTCGGCGTCGCCGTGTACTTCGGGGTCTACCGCGACGGCGAGATCGAAGTGACGGCCCTCGCCCAGAGCCCCACCCAACCCGCCGTCGAGGAATGGGCCGACTTCCGCGAGACCGCCCATGCGCACGCGATCGGCCAGTGCCTGCTCTCCCAGCTGGACACCGAGGCCCGCCGCGACCACCTCGACCGGCACCCCGTCGAAGCCATCACGCCGTACACGGTGCGCGACGGCACTTCCCTGCTGGAGCGGCTGGCGGCATTCGAGCGGATGCAGACCGTGGTGGAGCGCCAGGAGTACGTGCTCGGGGCCGCGTGTGCGGCGCTGCCGATCACGATCGGACCGGTGGCGGCGGTGATGGCGATCTCCGTGCCCCTCGCCCAGGAGGCTCGGCTGGGCCCTGCGGTCGAACGGCTGCGCGGAGAAATCGGCGAGGTGGTCCGTTCGCTCATGTTCTCTATCAGTATCTGAAAACTCACTCCTTGTGATCTGTTACTGCTTCGAGCACGATGGCGTCAAGAGGGACGGAAGGGATCGTTCCGGCCACTTTCTTCTACGGCAGGGTTGGCGATGCGCGAGTCGGTTCAGGCAGAGGTCATGATGAGCTTCCTCGTCTCTGAGGAGCTCTCCTTTCGTATTCCGGTGGAGCTCATGTACCAGTCGAAGGATCCCTACGCGATCCGGCTGACCTTCCACTTGCCCGGCGACGCGCCTGTGACCTGGGCTTTTGGTCGTGAGCTGCTGGTCGACGGAATCAACGAGCCGTGCGGCGAGGGCGATGTGCACATCTCGCCGACCCACCCCGACGAACTCGCCGACGTGCACATCAGGCTTCAGGTCGGCAGTGACCGCGCGCTGTTCCGGGCGAGCGCGGCGCCGCTCGTGGCGTTCCTGGACCGTACCGACAAGCTCGTACCACTCGGCCAGGAGCACACGCAGAGTGACTATGCCGGATGCCTGGAGGGCGAGCTGGGCCGCATCTTGGCGGAGGAGAACGCGGGCTGAGAGCGCGCGAAGACCACTGCGCGGAGACGACCGCGCGGAAACGACTGCGCGAAGACCGCGCGGAAACGAAGGCGCGAAGACCGCGCGGAAACGACTGCGCGAAGACCACTGCGCGAAGACCACTGCGCGGAGACGACACGGAGCGGCGGCCGGGAAGATC
>NZ_JBSGZD010000152.1:0-18232 GCF_053610825.1 Streptomyces sp. NPDC054863
GGAGAGGCCGGGCCACCGGTGTGTCGCGGGCGGTTCCTAGCGGCAGCGCGGGCTGTTGCGGATGTCGATCGCGTACGGCTTCCAGCCCGACTTGATGCTGTAGGCGCGGCCCGGACGGGCGCACTCCCAGTGCTTGCCGCTGCCGTTGCGCCGCTGGAGGTAGATGCGGGCGCCGTCGTCGCGGCGGGTGTTGACGACGTAGTTGGCCGTGCGGGCGCGCGAGCCGAGCCGCTGGTAGCCCCGGTCCTTGTAGGCGGCCTTGAAGCTGTTGCCCCGGTAGAAGCAGACGTTCGGCCAGCGGCAGCGGGCCGCGGCGTTGACGTCGGCGGACCGGACGGACGACGACTGGACGGCCGACGACAGGGCGGCCGGCTGGACGGCGGACTGCGTCCTGGCCGGTGCGGCTGCCGCGCCAGGGGCCGCTCCGACGGCGAACAGCCCGCCGACGGACAGGGTCGCGGTGGCGAGTGCGACGCCGCGCTTCTGAGAGAACTGCATGAGTGGTTCCTCCCCGTTGCTGTGCGCATTGCTGCTGTACGAGTTCCTGCTGTACGAGTTCCTGCTGTGCGAATTCCTGCCGTACGGCAACGACTGTGCGGTGCGACTTCCGGTCGCCGCCAGAACGCTCCGCAGTACAGGGACAGCGTGGGACGTCCCGCCCTCCGAGCTGCGGGGACGCACCGTCCCAGGACGTCGCCGTGGGATGCGCGGGACGTCACCGGTCGGCCGAAAGACGCCCCGTGGCGCGGGAACCGCGCGCGGACCGGGAACCCCTGCGGCGGCCCTTCGCATCATGAGTGGGGACTGCCGGGGGTAGGACTTCTCCGGGTCGGGGGTCCGGGCTGCGCCCCGGAGAAGCACGAGCGCGTACGGGGTGGAACATGTCGCGTTGGAAGACACTGCCGTCGGAGCTGGGGGAGCGGGAGCGTCAACTGATCGTCCAGCTCAGGCGGTTGAAGGATCACAGCGGTCTCAGCCTGGCCGCACTGGAGTCGAGGACCACCAGCAGCCGCTCGTCCTGGGAGCGCTACCTCAACGGCCGCACGCCGCCGCCGAGGGAAGCGGTCGAGGAGCTGGCCAGGGTCTGCGGGAGCGAACCGACGAGACTGCTGGTGCTGTACGACGTCGCCGCACGCGACCGGGGGCGGTCGGCCGGCGGGTGCGTACCGAAGGAGGTTCCGGCGGACCCGGACCCGGACCCGGGGCGGGGGGCCAGGACCGTGCGGCTCGGCCCGGCGGTGTGCGGCGCCGCCGCGCTCGCGCTGCTGGGCGCCTTCGCCGCCGGGTACGTGCTCGCCCGGACGGTGTCCGGCGCGGGGGCGCCCTCGGCCGCAGGCGCCTACACGTACGAAGAGGGGCGTACATATCCCTGCGGGACCGGGCGCAAGGACGGTCTGCGCTATGCCGGGCACAGCGTCAGCCGGGACGCGCTGCTGATGCCCGACGCGCGGGGCGGGGCCGTGGTCGAGGCGCAGTGCCTGCTCCGCCGGCACGGGTTCGACCCGGGGGCCGTCGACGGGCTGTACGGGACGCGGACGAAGGACGCGGTGGAGGCGTTCCAGCGGCAGCAGACGAGGCAGCGGCTGGTCGTGGACGGTCTTGTCGGCGAGGACACCTGGCGGGAGTTGCGCCGATGAGCGAGCAGAACGGTGACCGGAAGAAGGAGACGGCGGACGGGGAGTGCGCCCATCTCGCGAAGGAACTGCGGGAGTTGAAGGAGCGCACCGGGCTGAGCCTGGCCGCGCTGGCGGAACGCACTCCGTACAGCAAGTCGTCCTGGGAGCGCTATCTCAACGGCAAGAAGCCGGTGCCCCGACAGGCCGTCGAGGCGCTGTGCGCGGTCGCGGCCGAACCGGCCGCCCGGCTGCTCGCCCTGTGGGAACTGGCCGACGTGGCCTGGAGCGGCAGGTCCGCGCCCGTGCAGGGACACGCCGAGGGGCGCGCGGAAGGACATGCCGAGGGATACGCCGGGGGAGCCGCAGAGGGCAGGACGGAGGGGCGCGCAGAGGGACGTGTCAAGGAACAGGAGGGGGCGTGGCGGCCGTACGCCCTCATCGCGGCCGGTGCGCTGGCGGGTGCGGCAGCGGTGGTGGTCGCCTTCGCCACGCTCGGCGCCGGGAGCCCGGGCGGCCCCGGGGGAGCGGGCGGCACCGGCCCGTCCCTGCGGCCGACCGGGGCTGCGGCGGAGGCGGGCTGTCGCGGTGTGCGGTGCGAGGGGCGTACGCCCCGGGGCATGGGATGCGGTCAGTCGGGGGCGGCGACCTCGCTGGTGGACCGCTACGCGCGCGGCGGCCAGCGGCTGGAGATCCGGTACAGCAGCGTCTGCCGGTCGGTGTGGGTCCGGGCGTCCTTCCTCAAGGTGGGCGACAAGGTGGCGCTCTACCCGGCACTGGAGGACGAGGGGGAGGTCCCCGACGCAGCGGCCGAAGCGGAGATGAGAAACGGAAAAACCATGACAAAGGTAATGCGCGCCGAGGCTGTGGATGTGGGGGATGCCACAGGCTGGGTCGTCACGCCGATGCTCGCCCCGCGCGATCCGTCCGGCGTGCGGGCCTGTCTGGAGCCCGCGGCGGGCGGCGCCCCGGAGTGTTTCGACAAATGACCGACGTGCACAACTGGAGGGAACTATTCCGGCGTTGGGTGCCGTCTTGGGCTGCGGTGCCCCGTCGTGGATCACCTGAAAGATCTTGTTTCGCGTCAAGCCGGTCAAATCCAGCGAAAGCGCGGACTTGTGCGGACATAACGGGCATGCTCGGCCGAAGGTCAGGGCTCCGGCAATCCGCACACAGCAACGATGGGACACTGGTACGGGCGATCGGAACGGGAGCGCGCAATGGGGTGCGCCGGAGTTCCGATTTGCTCCCGTGCGCTCCCGCCCCAGGAACTGACATCCTGGCTCTGCGCATCCCTCTGGGTACGCCGGCTCTGGAAAGGCAGGAGCCGAAGGGGCATGGGCAGGGGGCAGGAAAGAGCGCGGGGCACATCAGGAACGTACGGGGGGACAAGGGGGAAGCAATGCCTCGTTGGAAAGCGCTGCCGGAGGGACTCGACCCGCAGGTCAGGGAGTTCGCGAACCAGCTGCGCAGGCTCGTGGACCGCAGCGGCCTGAGCGTCGCGGCCGTCGCGGACCGCACCGGGTACAGCAAGACGTCCTGGGAGCGCTATCTCAATGGACGGCTGCTCGCACCCAAGGGCGCGGTCGTCGCGCTGTCCGAGGTGACCGGGACCAACCCCGTTCACCTCACCACCATGTGGGAGCTCGCGGAGCGCGCCTGGAGCCGCTCCGAGATGCGCCACGACATGACGATGGAGGCCATCCGGATCTCCCAGGCGCGTGCCGCGCTGGGCGAGTTCGGGCAGCCCGCGGGGAAGAACGGGAAGGCGCGCAAGCAGGGCGGCGCCGCCGCTCCGCCCTCGCGTCCTGGCTCCGCTGCCGGAACCGGCCCGTCCCGGGGTGCGAACCCGGAGCTGACCGACACCGGTCAGCAGCGGCGTGCCGCCAGGCCCGCGAGCAACGACGCCTTCGACATGACCACCAGTCTGAGGATCCCGAGCGAGCTGACCAAGCAGCGCACCGGGCAGGGCCCGTCCGCGCCTGCCCGTCCCGCCGCCGGCCGCCCCGCGGCGGGTCCTCCGACGGCGGGTCTTCCCACCACGGGCCTTCCCGCCACGGGTCTTCCCCCGACGGGCCGTTCCGAGCACGAGCGGGACTACGCCAGCGACTTCGAGCGCGGCTTCAACCAGGGTCAGAGCTACAACAGCCGTCCGTCGGCGCCCGAGTCGCCGCGTCCCTCGCACCAGCCGCCGCCGAACTCGGCGCCGGACCGCCAGCGTCAGCGGCGCAAGCTGACGATGTTCCTGGCGGGCGTCGTCGGTGCGCTCCTGGTGATCGTCGCCGCGGTCCTGCTGACCGGCGGCGACAAGGAGAAGGACCCGCAGGCGGGCAAGACGCCGGGTGCGTCGCAGTCCAAGTCCACCGCGCCCAAGCTCCCCGCCGGGGTCAAGTGCAACGGCAAGGCGTGCGAGGGCAAGGACCCCGAGGCGATGGGCTGCGGCGGCGAGTACGCCATCACGTCCGCCCGCGGCAAGGTCGGCACCGCCGCCATCGAGGTCCGCTACAGCAAGACCTGCGGCGCGGCCTGGGCCCGTATCACCGGTGCGGGATCCGGCGACAAGGTGACCGTCTCCTCGGACACCTCGGCGGCCGGCCAGAAGAGTGTGGTCGGCGCCGCCACGGACGCCTACACCAAGATGGTCGAGGCGGCCACGGCGGACGAGGCGAAGGCCTGCGCGACGCTGAAGTCCGGTACGAAGGACTGCACGGTCCCGGAGTAACCGGGCCGTACCGTCCCGGAGCGGTCCGGGGCGGAAAAGAATTTCAGAAGTACGGGGCATGCCCGCCGCTCTTCGGGGCAAGCGGATGTCATCCCCCCACGGGTGTATACCCGGCCGAGACGGCCGTTCGCGCTTTTCCCCCCTCTGCGCGGACGGCCGTTGGCGTTCCCGGGCTCCGGCGGGGCCCGGTGTGCGCCGTCCCACACGGACCCGGGGGACGGTCCCGTCCCGGGCGCGATAGCCTGACGGGCGGACATCTCTCCACATCGAGATATCCAGCACACAAGGGGCAGGGACCCCCGCCACTTCGCTTGTCTTACGGAGATCGCCATGACCCGCACTCCCGTGAATGTCACCGTCACCGGCGCGGCCGGACAGATCGGCTACGCGCTGCTCTTCCGCATCGCCTCCGGTCACCTGCTCGGCCAGGACGTGCCGGTCAAGCTGCGTCTTCTGGAGATCCCGCAGGGCCTGAAGGCCGCTGAGGGCACCGCCATGGAGCTCGACGACTGCGCCTTCCCGCTGCTCCAGGGCATCGAGATCACCGACGACCCGAACGTCGGCTTCGACGGCGCCAACGTCGCGCTGCTCGTCGGCGCCCGCCCCCGTACGAAGGGCATGGAGCGCGGCGACCTGCTCTCCGCCAACGGCGGCATCTTCAAGCCCCAGGGCAAGGCCATCAACGACAACGCCGCGGACGACATCCGCGTGCTCGTCGTCGGCAACCCGGCCAACACCAACGCGCTCATCGCGCAGGCCGCCGCCCCGGACGTACCGGCCGAGCGCTTCACCGCGATGACGCGCCTCGACCACAACCGTGCGCTCTCGCAGCTCTCGAAGAAGACCGGCACCCCGGTCTCCGAGCTGAAGAAGCTCACGATCTGGGGCAACCACTCGGCCACCCAGTACCCGGACATCTTCCACGCCGAGGTCGCAGGCAAGAACGCCGCCGAGGTCGTGGGCGACGAGAAGTGGCTGGCCGACACCTTCATCCCGACCGTCGCCAAGCGCGGCGCCGCGATCATCGAGGCCCGTGGCGCGTCCTCGGCCGCCTCGGCCGCCAACGCCGCCATCGACCACGTGCACACGTGGGTCAACGGCACGGCCGCCGGCGACTGGACCTCGATGGGCATCCCGTCGGACGGCTCCTACGGCGTCCCCGAGGGCCTCATCTCGTCCTTCCCGGTCACCTGCAAGGACGGCAAGTACGAGATCGTCCAGGGCCTGGAGATCAACGACTTCTCCCGCACGCGCATCGACGCGTCGGTCCAGGAGCTGAAGGAAGAGCGCGACGCGGTGCGCGAGCTCGGCCTGATCTGAGCCGTTCCGGCCTGATCTGAGCCGCTCCGGCCTGATCTGGTCCGTTCCGGCCTGATTCGCTTCACGAAAAACCCCCGGCAGTTCAACTGCCGGGGGTTTTTGCGCATTGTGCGGCCCAACACTGTTGTGCTCCTACTGCCAGATGTAGTACTTCTTATACATGAGCGAGCAGGTGCACAACAGAATGGCTGTGGTGAGGGCCGAGCGAAAAGTGTCGCGGCAGGCCCTCGCCGAGGCGGTGGGAGTCCACTACCAGACCATCGGCTACATCGAGCGCGGGCAGTACAACCCCAGCCTCGACCTGGCCCTGAGGGTCGCCGCGTTCTTCGAGCTCCCGGTGGAGGCGCTGTTCTCCCTGGAGCCCTTCGGTTCGCTCACGGAAGAGATCTACGGCAGGAAGGCACAGCCATGAACGCGAACCCCACGGTGACCCGTTACGACCGCCGGATGCACGCCCTGATGAACGACCCGCGGGGGAGCGCGCTGTACGCCACCGTCGGCCGCCGCCGGGCCGCCGTCGGTGCGCACGTCGCCCTGACGTGCGCCGAGGTCGCCCTGCTGGTGGCGCTGTACAGCCATGAGCAACTGTGGGCCGCCTTCGCGCTGATAGCCCTCCTCCTGCCGTACTGCATCGCCACCGGCATCCTCAACGCCGCCACCCGCGGCATCTTCGAGCTGCGCCGCCGCGTGCTGGACGAGCGGCAGCTGATGGAGCGCGAGCGGGCGCGCAGCACGGCGCACAAGATGACGGGCGCGCTGATCGCCGGAGCGGCGGCAGGCCTGTGGCTGGCCGCGGCGTTCACCGACGGTCAGCTGACCCGGGCGTATGTCGCCCCGCTCCTCGCCGGCGTCTTCGTACTGCACTGGATGATGCCCCTGTGGGTGGCGGGGCTGCAGGTGAAGGACGCGCCCGCCGACGACCTGGACCACGACCTGGAGCACGTCCCGGGCCGCGACCTGCACTAGAAAGAACCGTCTCCCGGACCTGCCCACGCAGGGTTACGGGGGAGGCCCCGGCGGCCCTATGCTTGTCAGCCCCCTTTACGGCGCCTTTATGTCGCCGCCCTTCACGGGAAACCAGGGACCGCCGGTGACACAGCACAGTGGAACGAACGCCCGGCCCGCCGCCAGACCGCCCGTCGACCCGGCCGCCAGCGAGGCATGCAGGCTGCTGTGCGCCGGGTCGTACCTGGACGGTGCGTACCGCGACGCCGTGATCGAGGAGCTGTACGTCCACGAGGAGCGCATCGCCGCCCCCTCGTACGGCATCGACGCGACCCGGGTCCTCGCCCACGCGCTGCGGGCCCGCCGGGCCGAACTCGCCTGGGCGGTCGGCATGTTGGCGGTGTGGGTGCTCGCGGTGGCGCTGACCGGGGCGCTGTTCGTGCTGCTGCTCGTCCCGTGCGTCACCCTCACGGTCGCCGGGTGGATCAGGGGGCGGGAGCGGAACCCGCCGTGGCCCCGGCTGGTCGTGGCCTTCCTGGTCCGGCTGTACGCGCGGATCATGCTGGCGTTCGTCCTGCTCGCCCTCCTCGCGATCGTGTTCTCCGGCCCCGACGAAACGTCCACCGACTTCGGCGGTACGGGCGCGGTGAACGTGCTGCTGCCGGACGCGGTGCCGACGGTCACGGTGTCGTCGGGCGAGTCGCGGCAGGCTCTGATCGCCCTCGTCCTGTTCGCGCTGATCGCCGTCGGAGTGGGGTTCCAGCGCGGCCAGTTCGCCCGGGTGCTGGCGCACGAGCTGTCGGTGCGGCAGTTCACCCACCGCTCGGCCGACCCGGCGGAGGAGCTGGGCGGGACGCGCTTCGAGCGGCTGCGCGGGCGGATCAGGATCGAGCAGCACTCGCCACTGATCATGTACCGGTCCGGCGACCCGTTCTGCGGCGCGGGGATCCCCTTCCGGCCGTGGTCCCTCGCGGTGGAGCTGAAACCCCGCGCAGACCGTGCGGAGCCGCCCGCTCCGCTCACCAACGAGGCGGTGCTGCACCGCATCCGCCCTCTCCTCGAAGGGCTGCGCATCCCTTCGGGCGACCCGGTGCGGGCCGCCGCGGTACGCGACCGGCTGCGCGAGCTCCAGCTCGACGAGTGCGTGTTCCTGCCGGTCACCGGCCTGCCGCGGCGCGAGTTGGCGCCGTACGAGGCGGGCAGGACCGGGCGGCACCTGGCGGGCGCGGTGGAGGAGGGCGGCGAGACGCGGCGGCACTTCCTGCGGATCCGGGTGGGCGGCTGGAGCGAGGAGGTCGTCACCACGGTGTTCGTACGGGTGCACACACAGGGCGGGATGCTGATGCTGGAGGTCGCCCCGCACGTACTGCTGCCGGTGCGGCCGCTGTTCCAGGCGGCGGACCGGCTCGCGCACCAGTACCGGAACAACAGCTGGTTCGGCAAGGTGGCCTGGGCGCTCGCGCACACCCCCGCCTCGCCCGGCCGGGCACTGATCACGCTCGGACGGGGAGTCACCAGCACCTGGAAGCTGCTGACCGGCGGGTACGGCGGGGCGCTGCCGGACGGACCGGCCCTGTCCGTAAGGGAGTTGGGGTCGGACGCGGACGCGTCGCTCTTCCAGGGGATGGACTTCAGCCGGTACCTCAAGAGCATCGGGGACCGGATCGCGAGCGGGGTGACGGCCGCGCTGCACGACGCGGGCTGGCAGACCGAGCAGCTCGCCCAGCAGATCACGTACGTGATGAACAGGACGCTGAACATCTTCGGCGACGTGAACAACAGCTCCGTCGTCTTCGGCAACGACAACTCGATCAGCAACACGGTCAGCGGTACGGACGGCAACACGAACGGCAACCGGGGTGGCGGTACACATGGCACCACATGAAGAATTCCGGCCGGGGATCTCCGTCGGCCCGGTCACGAACAGCGCCTTCGTGGTGGGCGACCACAACGACGTGCGCAACGAGCACCACGGGGACTCCGGTGCGGCAGCCGTCCCGCGCGACGCGGATCAGGCGGAACTCCTTCTCGCGGTACGGAACCTACGGGCCGACCTCGCGCGTTGTACCCGTACGGAGCCAATCGCCGTACTCGATGCCGAACTCGTCGCCGCCGAGGACGACATCACGACCACGGGCGCAGCCGCCCCCTCCCGGCTCGCCAGACTGCGCACGGCACTGACCACCGCCGAGGGCGTGACCGCGATGCTCGCATCCGGCGTTGCCGTCGGGCAGGCGGTCGGGGTGCTGGGGGGCTGAGCGGTGGCCGCCAGGGGCGGGGACGACGACTCGTTCTGGAACGAGGAGACACAGAGCTGGGACACCGCCGCGCCGTACGGCCCGCGCCGCACACCGGCACGCGAGACACCGCCGCCCGCACCGCCACCGGCTCCTCCTCCCGGCGGGCCGGATCCGCATCGCGGGCCCTACCGGGATCCGTACCGCGAACCGTCGGCGGACCGCTCGCCGTCGCCCCCGCTGGTCCCGCCGACCCCGCAGTCTCCGCGGATTTCACCGACCTCACCGACCTCACCGACTCCACCGTCTCCGCCGCGCGGGCGACCGGCGCCGCAGCCGCCCGCGCCGACGCCGGGCGGCGGCCGTCCACGGGCGCGGATCACCCCGGCCGGCGTCCTCGTGGTGGTGCTGGCCCTGGTGGTGGGCGTGGGCACGGCCTGGTTCCTGCAGCGGGACACCGGCAAGTCCCCTGCCGGATCGGCGGGTTCACCGCAGACGTCCGCCTCGTCCAGCGCCCTGCCGGTCACGCCGGACACCGAAGGCACGGGCAGCACGGACGGTACGGGCAGCACAGGCAGCACAGGCAGCACGGACAGCACGGACGAGCCCACCGCCCCGGGCGACCGCCCCATCGGCCCCGGGCCGGAAGGCTTCTCCGTGATCCCGGACGAATCCGGCATCATCCTCGCCGTCCCCAGCGGCTGGCAGCGTTCCGAGCCGAAGTCGACGGTCGTCTTCTACCGTCCCGCGGAGGAGCCCAAGGGGCGGCAGGGGATGCACTACCTCCAGTTCTGGCCGATCAGCGAGCAGAACATCTCCTCCATGGACGCCCTCCGCGTCACCCTCTCCGACAACCTCGGCGAACCCGGCTTCGAGCGGATCCGGCTCCGTGAACTGCCCGGCGAACCGCTCGCCGAGAGCGCCGAACTGGTCTACGCGTACGACAGTGCGGAGGTGGGGCGCCGGATGCAGGTCGTGGAGCGGGTGTTCCGCGCCGAAGACGGCCGGCAGTACGCCTTCGTGAGCGCCGCTCCGGTCGGCGAATGGCCGCAGCAGTACCGCACCCTGGCCACCGTCCTGAGGTACTTCGCCGTCCCCGGGGCCGAAGCTCCCTGACCCGGCCTGCCCGTTACCTCAGATGTTGATCAATTCCCGGTTCGCGGTGAGCGCTTCCGAGCAGGCTGCCAGTGACCAGCGTACGAACCTTGGAGGTCCCCGTGCCCGGCTTCTTCAGCAGGCCCGAAACACAGATCGTCGCACTGAGCGACCGCGACGAGATCCTCGACGCCCTGCGGCAGGCGGCCGAGACCGCGGAGGAGGCCGAGCGCCCCGGTCTCCTCCGCGCCCTCGCCGTCGTCGAGGCCGCGCCCGCCAGGAGCGGTGCCGAGATGCGCGGCCGGTGGGCCCGCGAACGCATCGAAGCGGCGGGCGTCGAACCCAAGGCGGACTCGATCCTCGCGATCAAGGTGCTGCGCCAGGCCGAGCCCGGCCTGAGCCTGGCGCAGGCGGTGGCCCTGGCCAAGGACGCGGCGGCGGTTCCGTCGCGCTGACCAGCGGGCGGCGAGCACGCTGACCAGTTGGGTGACGAGCGCTCCGACCAGCGGAACGGTCAGATCCGGCCAAGACCATATCGGACAGGATGAGGCCTTATGTCCCCTCTGTAAGTGACTCATGGCACTTTCAGCCACGTAATCGGCATGCTTTCCGCCCCCGGGGGGAGGGGCCCTGCCGCCAGTTCTGCTGGCAGGAGCACCTCAGTACCGGGCCGGTACCGGACCGGTACCGGAAGTAACGGAAGGCGAAAACGACGTGTCGGCTGAAAAGACCATCCATGTGGGCGGGGAGTGGCAGGCAGCCATGTCCGGCGCCACGCGCGACATCCTCGACCCCGCGGAAGCGAAGCCGTTCGCCGTGGTCGCCGAGGGCGGCGCGGACGACGTCGACGCCGCCGTTGCCGCCGCGAGCGAGGCCTTCGCGGGTGGGCAGGGCGTGTGGCCGCTGACCCCGACCGCCGACCGCGCCGCCCTGCTGCGCCGCGTCGCCGACCTGCTCCAGCGCGACCGCGAGGAGCTGGGCCGGCTGGAGGCGCAGGACGCGGGCAAGACCGTCGAGGAGGGCCGCGTCGACATCGACTGCGTCACCGACGCCTTCCGCTACTTCGCGGACCTCGTCATGAACGAGAGCGGCGGCCGTGTCGTCGACGCGGGCTCGCCCGGGATCCACAGCGTCGTCGTGCACGAGCCGGTGGGTGTGTGCGCGCTGATCACGCCGTGGAACTACCCGCTGCTGCAGGCGAGTTGGAAGATAGCCCCGGCGCTCGCCGCGGGCAACACCTTCGTGATCAAGCCCAGCGAGATCACCCCCATGACGACCGTCGCGCTGATCGCGCTGCTCGCCGAGGCGGGTCTGCCCGCGGGCGTCGCCAACATCGTCACCGGCCCGGGAGCCTCCGTGGGCGCCCGCATGTCCGAGCACCCCGACGTCGACCTGGTCTCCTTCACCGGTGGCCTGCTCAGCGGTACGAAGGTGATGCAGGCGGCGGCCGAGACGGTCAAGAAGGTCGCCCTCGAACTCGGCGGCAAGAACCCCAACGTCGTCTTCGCCGACGCCTGCGCCACCGAAGAAGGCTTCGACACCGCCGTCGACCAGGCCCTGAACGCCGCGTTCATCCACAGCGGCCAGGTCTGCTCCGCCGGTTCGCGCCTCATCGTCGAGGAGTCCGTCAGCGAGCGCTTCGTCGCCGAACTCGCGCGCCGCGCCGAGAAGATCCGCATCGGACGGGGCACGGAGCAGGGCGTGGAGTGCGGGCCGCTGGTCTCCGCGCAGCAACTGGAGAAGACCGAGTACTACGTCGCCGCCGCCCTCGAAGAGGGTGCGGTCCTGCGCGCCGGCGGCAAGCGCCCCGAAGGCCCGGGCTACGAGGGCTACTTCTACCGCCCGACCGTCCTCGACGGCTGCCACCGCGAGATGCGCGTCGTGCGCGAGGAGACCTTCGGGCCGATCCTCACCGTCGAGACCTTCACCACCGAGGCCGAGGCGATCGTCCTCGCCAACGACACCGAGTACGGCCTCGCGGGCGGCGTCTGGTCCGCCGACGCGGGCCGCGCCCGCCGCGTCGCCGCGAAGCTGCGGCACGGCACGGTCTGGATCAACGACTTCCACCCGTACCTGCCGCAGGCCGAGTGGGGCGGCTTCGGCAAGTCCGGCATCGGCCGGGAGCTGGGGCCGGCGGGTCTCGCCGAATACCGCGAGTCCAAGCACATCTACCAGAACCTGGCGCCGGCGCCGGTCCGCTGGTTCGCGGGCTAGCCGCTCGGGCGCGGGGCGGGACCGACCTCCCGGGCTCCGCCCGGGCCCCTGGGGTTGCCCGACCGGGCGGGGATTGTTCTGTGCGGGTGCGTCGTGGCCGGCCGCGCAGTTCCCCGCGCCCCTAAACGCCTGCCCCCGAGCCCCGAGCCTCCTTGGGCCGTGAGCCCGCCCCCGCCCTACCCCCCATTACGCGCAGCACCTTCCGCAAGAAGAGGAGCAGCTTCCATGCCCGAGACCATCCACGAGTACGACTACGTCGTCATCGGCGGCGGCACCGCAGGTTCGGTGATCGCTTCCCGCCTCACCGAGGACCCCACCGTCCGCGTCGCCGTCATCGAGGGCGGCCCGACCGACGTCGACCGCCCCGACGTCCTCACCCTCCGCCGCTGGATGGGCCTCCTCGGGGGTGACCTCGACTACGACTACCCCACGACTCAGCAGCCGCGCGGCAACTCGCACATCCGGCACAGCAGGGCCCGCGTACTCGGCGGCTGCTCCTCGCACAACACCCTCATCGCGTTCAAGCCGCTGCCGTCCGACTGGGACGAGTGGGAGGCCAACGGCGCCGAGGGCTGGGGCTCCGCCGCCATGGACCCGTACTTCGGCAAGCTGCGCAACAACGTCGTCCCGGTGGACGAGAAGGACCGCAACGCCATCGCCCGCGACTTCGTCGACGCCGCGCAGAGCGCCCTCGGCGTCCCGCGCGTCGAAGGCTTCAACAAGAAGCCCTTCGAGGACGGCGTCGGCTTCTTCGACCTCGCCTACCACCCCGAGAACAACAAGCGGTCCTCCGCCTCGGTCGCGTACCTGCACCCCTTCCTCGACCGCCCCAACCTCCACATCCTGCTGGAGACCTGGGCACACAAGCTGGAGCTGGAAGGCACCCGCGCCCGCGGCGTCCACGTCCGCACCAAGGACGGCGAAGAGATTCTCGTACGGGCCACCCGCGAGGTCCTCGTCTGCGCGGGCGCGGTGGACACCCCCCGCCTGCTCATGCACTCCGGCATCGGCCCGGCCGCCGACCTCGAAGCGCTCGGCATACCCGTGGCCGTCGACCTCCCCGGCGTCGGCGAGAACCTCCTCGACCACCCCGAGTCGGTCATCGTCTGGGAGACGGACGGGCCGATCCCCGAGAACTCGGCGATGGACTCCGACGCGGGTCTGTTCGTGAAGCGCGACCCGCAGCACGCGGGCCCGGACCTGATGTTCCACTTCTACCAGATCCCCTTCACCGACAACCCGGAGCGCCTCGGCTACGAGCGCCCCGCGCACGGCGTGTCGATGACCCCGAACATCCCCAAGCCGCGCAGCCGCGGCCGGCTCTACCTCACCAGCGCCGACCCGGCCGTAAAGCCCGCCCTCGACTTCCGGTACTTCACCGACGAGGACGACTACGACGGCCGCACCCTCGTCGACGGCATCAAGGTCGCCCGCGAGATCGCGAAGGCGGCTCCGCTTTCCGGCTGGCTGAAGCGCGAGGTGTGCCCCGGCCCGGAGGTCACGTCGGACGAGGACATCAGCGAGTACGCCCGCAAGGTCGCGCACACGGTGTACCACCCGGCCGGTACGTGCAAGATGGGTGCCTCCGACGACCAACTCGCGGTCGTCACACCGGACTTGAAGATCAAGGGGCTCGACGGCATCCGCATCGCCGACGCGTCCGTCTTCCCGACGATGCCCGCCGTCAACCCGATGATCGGGGTCCTGATGGTCGGCGAGAAGTGCGCAGAACTTCTCCAGCAGCAACCGACCATCTCCGGAGGTGCCGCGTAATGAGTACGACGACCACTGAGAGCGCCGCCAGTACCGGGCCCGTCGCCGAGCCCGTCTTCTCCGTCCAGAACCTCTGGAAGGTCTTCGGCCCCAAGGCCGACAGGATCCCCGGCGACAAGGACCTCACCGGTCTGTCCGTCGCCGAGCTGCGCGAGCGCACCGGCTGCACGGCCGCCGTGCGCGACGTGTCCTTCGACGTCCGCAAGGGCGAGGTCTTCGTCGTGATGGGCCTCTCGGGCTCCGGCAAGTCGACCCTGGTCCGCTGTCTGACCCGGCTCATCGAGCCGACCTCGGGCAGCCTCGCCATCGACGGCGAGGACGTCCTCTCCATGGACAAGGCACGCCTGCGCGAACTGCGCCGGCACCGCGCCGCCATGGTGTTCCAGCACTTCGGCCTGCTCCCGCACCGCACCGTCCTCGACAACGTCGCGTACGGCCTGGAGGTCCAGGGCATGGGCAAGGCCGAACGCCGCGCCAAGGCCGCCGAGGTCATCGCCAAGGTCGGCCTCGACGGCCTCGAAGGCCGCCGCCCCGGCCAGCTCTCCGGCGGCCAGCAGCAGCGCGTCGGCCTGGCCCGCGCGCTCGCGGTGGACCCCGAAGTCCTGCTCTTCGACGAGCCGTTCAGCGCACTGGACCCGCTCATCAGGCGCGACATGCAGGAAGAGGTCATCCGCCTCCACGAGGAGGAGGGCCGCACGATGGTCTTCATCACGCACGACCTCAACGAGGCGCTGCGCCTGGGCGACCGCATCGCGCTGATGCGCGACGGCGAGATAGTCCAGCTCGGCACCCCGGAGGAGATCGTCGGTTCCCCGGCCAACGACTACGTACGCGACTTCGTCCGTGACGTCCCGCGCGAGCAGGTCCTCACGGTGGCCTCCGCGATGCGGGCCCCCGAGCCGGGGGAGGCGGAGTCCGGTGGTCCGGCGATCGCACCCGGAGCACCTGTCTCCGAAGCGATCGAGGCCCTGGTCCGCACCGGGGAGCCCACCGCCCGCGTGATGACCGACGGCCGCCTGCTGGGCATGGTCGACCGGGCGTGCCTGCTGGGCGTGGTGGCGGGAGCTTCCGCCATGGCGGTGACGGCCTGATGAGGTACGCGAGTACGACCCTCCTCCACCCTCCTGCGGGTCCGTCGTGGCTGGTCGCGCCCACGCGGCGGAAGCCGCACAGTCAGCGAGGCCCCGCGCCCCTGAAGGGGTGCCCCAGCCTCCTTGGGCGGCGGGGCCGCCCCTTGGGGGCGGAACGGGCGGGCAAGGGGGCGGCCCCCTGCGCGGAGCTCCGCTCCCCGGCTCCGGCCCACCCCCGCCCGACCGGCGAGGTGACCGCATGACCGCCGTCGCCACCACCGCCAACTCCCGCCCGCAGGAGGGTGGTTTGCGCGCCACGATGGCTCGCCACCCCTCCCTCCTCAAGCTCGCCGCGCTGCTCCTCGCCGCCGCGGTCCTGATCCCCCTCGCGCACGCCCGCTGGGCGTCCGGCACCTGGCCCGCCGCACTGACCGTCGACGTGACCGAGCCCCTCGGCAAGGTCAGCGACTGGATCATCGACAACCGCGACGGCCACCCCCTCTTCCTGTACTTCTTCGGCCACATCTCCAACGCGGTCGTCCTCTCCGTACGCGCCGTCTACCTGGTGCTGCTCGCCCTCGGCTGGGCCGGCACCACCGTCCTCGCCGCGCTGATCGCCTGGCGCGCGGCAGGCGTGAAGCTCGCCGTCGGAACCCTCGCCGCGCTCGCCACCTGCGGCCTGCTCGGCATGTGGGTGCCGACGATGCAGACGCTCGCGCTGATGGCCGTGGCCGTCCTCGCGTCCGTCGTGCTCGGCGGGCTGCTCGGCCTCGCCGCAGGCCTTTCGGACCGTACGTTCCGGGCGCTGCGCCCCGTCCTGGACACCATGCAGGTGCTCCCGGCCTTCGCGTACCTGCTGCCCGTCGTCCTGATCTTCGGCATCGGCGTCCCGGCCGCCGTCCTGGCGACCGTCGTGTACGCGGCTCCGCCGATGGCCCGCCTGACCGCACTCGGTCTGCGCGGCGCCGACAAGGGCGTGCTCGAAGCGGTCGAGTCCCTGGGCGCGACGGCCCGCCAGCGCCTGCTGACGGCCCGCCTGCCGCTCGCCCGCAAGGAGATCCTGCTCGGCCTCAACCAGACGATCATGATGGCGCTCTCCATGGCCGTCATCGCGTCCGTCATCGGCGCCGCGGGCCTCGGCGACCGCGTCTACCAGGCGCTCGCCTCGGTGGACGTCGGCCAGGCACTGGCGGCCGGACTCCCCATCGTGCTGATGGCGATCGTCCTCGACCGCGTGACCGCGGCGGCGGGCTCCGGGAACCGCGAACACGGCCGCTCCTGGACCCCCGCACTGATCGGCCTGGCCGTCGTCGCGGCCGTCGCCGTCGCGACCCGCCTCGCCGGCGCCCTCCTGTGGCCCACCTCGTGGTCGGTCGAGATCGCCCCGACCGTCAACACGGCCGTCGGCTGGATGACCGACCACCTCTACTCCGGGGTGCCCGTCATCGGCGGCACCGCCGACTGGGCCGCCCACTTCACCTCGTGGATCCTCGACCCCGTCCGCTCGGGCCTGACCTCCCTGCCCTGGTACGCGGTGCTGCTCCTGGCCGCCGCCCTGGCCTGGCTGATCGGCACCTGGAAGTCGGCGCTCACCGCCGCGCTCGCCATGGCCGGGATCGGCGTCCTGGGCGTCTGGAAGCCGTCCATGGACACGCTCTCCCAGGTCCTCGCCGCCGTCGCCGTGACCCTGGTCATCGGCTTCGCGGTCGGCATCGCCGCCTCCCGCAGCAGCCGCCTGGAGCGGATCCTGCGCCCGGTCCTCGACGTGATGCAGACGATGCCGCAGTTCGTCTACCTCATCCCGGTCGTCGCCCTCTTCGGCGTCGGCCGCGCCCCGGCAGCCGCGGCGGCCGTGGTCTACGCCCTCCCGGCCGTCGTACGCATCACCACGCAGGGCCTCCAGCAGGTCAGCCCCGCCGCCATGGAATCGGCGCGCTCGCTCGGCGCCACCAGCGGCCAGCAGCTCCGCCAGGTCCAGCTCCCGCTGGCCAGGCCTTCCCTGCTCCTCGCCGTCAACCAGGGTGTGGTCCTGGTGCTCGCCGTCGTCATCATCGGCGGCCTGGTCGGCGGTGGCGCACTCGGTTACGACGTCGTCTTCGGCCTCGCCCAGGGCGACCTGGCCACCGGCCTCAAGGCGGGCGCCGCGATCGTATGCCTGGGCCTGATGCTCGACCGGGTCACGCAGCCCTCGCGCGCGGCCCGCAAGGAGGACGCGTGAACATCTCCCGCCGTACGGCACTCAAAACGACCGCACTCGGCCTCGGCGCACTCCTCCTCACCGGCTGCGGCGCCGCCGACATGACCCAGCAGGCGTCCCCGTACGCCAACGCGGCCGGCGCGAAGACGGTCACCCTCTCCGTCCAGTCCTGGGTCGGCGCCCAGGCCGACGTCGCCGTCGCCAAGCTCATCCTGGAACGCGAACTCGGCTACCGGGTCGACACCGTCCAGGTCGACGAGGTCCCCGCCTGGGACGCCCTGAGCCAGGGCCGCGTCGACATGATCATGGAGGACTGGGGCCACCCCGAGCAGGAGGCCCGCTACGTCAAGGACAAGAAGACCATCGTCCCGGCCGGCGAGGTCGGCGTCATCGGCCACATCGGCTGGTGGGTCCCGAAGTACTTCGCGGACAAGCATCCGGACGTCACCGACTGGCGCAACCTCAACAAGTACGCCGACCAGTTCAAGACGGCCGAGAGCGGCGGCAAGGGCCAGCTCCTCGACGGATCGCCCTCCTACGTCACCAACGACAAGGCCCTCGTCGACAACCTGAAGCTCAACTACCAGGTCGTCTTCTCGGGTTCCGAGGCCGCGCAGATCACCCAGATCCAGCGCTTCGCCAAGGACAAGAAGCCCTTCCTCACCTACTGGTACAAGCCGCAGTGGCTGTTCGAGCAGGTCCCGATGGTCGAGGTCAAGCTCCCCAAGTACAGCGACGAGTGCGCGGCGAAGGCCCCGGAAGCCATCGACTGCGAGTACCCGACCACCCCGCTCGCGAAGTACATGAACGCCAACTTCGCGAAGAAGGGCGGCAAGGCGGCCCAGTTCCTCAAGAACTTCAACTGGAACGCGGAGCAGCAGAACGCCGTGTCCCTGATGATCGCCGACCAGAAGATGTCGCCCGAGGCGGCGGCGGAGAAGTGGGTCGCCGACAACGAGTCCGTCTGGAAGGGCTGGCTCCCGAAGTAGCCCACAGCAAGGCGCAGTTCCCCCCCCACCCGCGCCGGGCGTGACGGATCCCGATCC
>NZ_JBSGZD010000153.1:0-18115 GCF_053610825.1 Streptomyces sp. NPDC054863
GCCCGGGGCGTTCTGTCGTTTCCGGACCTGGTGGCCGTACGGACGTCCCCTCACCCCAGGAGTACGGACATGAGCACCCCCACCACCACCCCCACGACCGACGTCACCGGCGCCCGCACCGAGGACGCAGCCGCCCTCATCACCGGCGCCCGTGAGCGCATCGACGCTCTCGACGACCGCATCATCGGCCTCGTCCAGGAACGGATGGCCGTGTCGGCGGTCATCCAGGAGGCCCGGATCACCTCGGGCGGCCGACGGGTCAATCTGTCCCGCGAGATGGACGTCCTCGGCCACTACAGGGACGCCCTCGGCAAGCCCGGCACGGCCCTCGCGATGACGCTCCTGGAGCTGTGCCGGGGCCGCGTCTGAGGACGGGCGGCGCCCCGGGAGCCACCTGCCCCTCCGTGCCTGCCGACGCCGGGGGGCGCGTGCGTTCCTCCGGTCACTCGTACGGCGCGTGACCGGAGAGAAGGTGCCTTCGTTGGTCCCGGTGCCACGCGTGGCCCCGGCTGGGGCGTGCGACGGACGGGCTTCGGCCGGTGCGTCGTGGGACCTCGCTCCAGCGTGTGCGACCGGACGGCAGGGGACAGCCTGACCGGTCGCCCCAGGCGGTCGGCTCCGGGGACGCCCGGAGCCGGTCGGCAGGGTTCTCCCCCTCCCCCGAGGGTTTCCCGTCTCCTAGAACTTCTCCTGGACCTTCTTCGCCGGGACCGCCGGAACCGCCAGCAGCGGGAGCCGCAGCGCGCCGAACGCCTCCGCGGGTACGGCCGGGGACTTCGGTTCGACCGGTGCCAGGCGTACGTACTCCGTGCCCTGGGCGGGACGCGGGTCCTCCTCGCCCTTGTTGGGCCACAGCGACATCGCGCGCTCGGCCTGCGCGGTGATGGTGAGCGAGGGGTTCACGCCGAGGTTCGCGGAGACCGCCGAGCCGTCGACGACCGAGATGCCCGGGTGTCCGTAGAGGCGGTGGTACGGGTCTATCACGCCGTCGTCGGCCGTCGCTCCGATCGGACAGCCGCCCAGGAAGTGCGCGGTGAGCGGGGTGCCCATCAGTTCGCCGACGTTGCTGCCGGCGAAGCCGTTGATCTCCTCCGCGAGGAGGGACGCGGCACGGCTGGCCTCGGGTATCTGCTTGGGGTTGGGGGCGCCGTGGCCCTGGCGGGCGGTCAGCAGGCCCTTCCCGATGCCGCCCGGTTTGCGGTACGTCGTCAGGGAGTTGTCGAGGGACTGCATGACGAGGCCGATGATGGTCTTCTCCGACCAGCGGTGGTTGGAGAGGGACCGGGCGGCGAGCGTCGGGTGCCTGACCACGTTGACGGCCCAGCCCAGGGCGCGCGGGAACTTCTCCGCGTACGGCACCTGGAGGATGGACATCGCGCCCATCGCGTTGGAGCCCTTGCCGTAGCGGACCGGCTCGATATGGGTGTGGGCGTCCGGGTGGATCGAGGACGTGATGGCGACACCGCGCGTGAAGTCGACCTTCCCCGATCCGTCGGAGGCGCCGAGCTGCGCGCCGTGCTTGCGGCGGTAGCGGCGGTCGGTGGTCTGGGAGCCCACCAGGGCCTCGGAGTTGGTGCGGGTCAGCTCGCCGAGCTTCGCGGAGATGCGCGGCAGGTGGCCGCCGTCCTTCATGGCGTGCAGGAGGGTCTGGGTGCCGTACGTGCCCGCCGCGACGACTATCCGGCGGGCGCGGAATATCTTGCGGGTCCCCCTGCGTCGCGCGTCGGTGGGGGCGGTGGCGACGCGGTAGCCGCCGTCGGGGTGGTCGGAGAGGCCGAGGACGGATGTCATGGGGTGGATGACGGCGCCGGCCTGTTCGGCGAGGTGGAGGTAGTTCTCGTTGAGGGTGTTCTTCGCGCCGTGGCGGCAGCCCGTCATGCACTCGCCGCACTCGGTGCACCCCTTGCGAGCAGGGCCTTTCCCTCCGAAGTACGGGTCGGGAACTTCCTGGCCCGGCCCGGCCGTTGAGGAAGCAGAAGCACTGCCACCACCGGCGTCCCGTCCGTCGCCGTAGAAGACGCCCACCGGGGCGAGATGGAAGGTGTCGCCCACTCCCATCGCCTCGGCGGCCGACTTCAGGTGGACGTCGGACGGGGTCATGGTCGGGTTGATGCGCACGCCCAGCATCCGCTTGGCCTGGTCGTAGTACGGAGCGAGTTCGTCCTGCCAGTCGGTGATGCCCGCCCACTGCTGGTCCTCGAAGAAGGGAGCGGGAGGTACGTAGAGGGTGTTGGCGTAGTTCAGCGAACCGCCGCCGACGCCCGCACCTGCCAGGACCATGACATTTCCCAACAGGTGCACGCGCTGGATCCCGAACAGGCCGAGCGCGGGAGCCCACAGGTAGTTCTTCAGGTCCCAGGAGTTCTTGGGCAGGGTGTCGCGGGTGAAGCGGCGCCCGGCCTCCAGGACGCCGACGCGGTATCCCTTCTCCGTGAGCCGGAGCGCGGAGACGGCGCCGCCGAAGCCGGAGCCGACGACGATGACGTCGTAGTCGTACTCCTCACGGTCGAACTCCCCGGCTGCGTCCTGGTTTTGGGCAGAGCTCTCCTCGGACACGTGCACTCCTCGTTCTTTGAAAAGTGAATAGAGAGAGACGGAAGAGGGTGGGCCGGGGCGCCGCCCGTCCCACCCGCCCCGCCCTGGCCGTCAGCGCAGGCGCAGTGCCTTCATCACCTTGAGGCTGGTGGTCATGAACGCGGCGTACTTCTCGTCGTCCATCCCGAAGGACGGCGCGAGCGGGATCAGCCGCTGCTGGGCGACGGTCTGCGCCTCGGTGTACTTGAGGATGCCCTCGGAGCCGTGCCTGCGGCTGAGTCCGGACTCCTTCATGCCGCCCATCGGGGCACGCACGCTGGCGTACGCGGGACCGTACCCCTCGTTGATGTTGACGGTGCCGGTGCGCAGCTTGGCGGCGACGGCGTGGCCGCGCTTGCCGCTCCTGGTCCAGACGCTCGAATTCAGGCCGTACGGCGTCCCGTTGGCCTCCGCGACGACCTCGTCCTCGTCGCGGAACCGGTAGATCGAGACGACCGGGCCGAAGGTCTCCTCGGAGCAGACCGCCATCGGGGACTCGACGCCCTCCAGGATGGTCGGCTCGTAGAAGTAGGGGCCGATGTCGGGGCGGGCGGTAGCGCCGGCCAGGACGGTGGCTCCCTTGTTGACGGCCTCCTCGACGTGCCGGGTCACGGTCTCCAGCTGGCGCGGACCGACGAGGGAGCCCAGGTCGGCGCCGTACGCGAGGGAGTTGCCCAGGCGCATCGCCTTCGTACGGGCGACGAAGCGCTGCACGAAGTCGTCGGCGATCGACTCGTGGACGTACAGCCGCTCGATGGAGATGCAGAGCTGGCCCGCGGAGGCGAAGCAGGCGCGGACGGCTCCGGCGGCGGCCTTCTCCACGTCGGCGTCCTCAAGGACGAGCATGGCGTTCTTGCCGCCGAGTTCGAGGGAGACGCCGACCAGGCGGGCGCCGGCTCCCTGGGCGATCTCGCGGCCGGTGCGGGTGGAGCCGGTGAAGGAGACGTAGTCGGCGTGCTGGACGACCTCGGGGCCGACGACCGGGCCCTCGCCGAGGACGACCTGGAAGACCTCGGGCGGCAGGCCCGCCTCGACGAGCAGGTCACGGCCCCACAGGGCGGACAGCGCGGTCTCGGTGTCGGGCTTCATCACCAGGCCGTTGCCCGCGACGAGGGCGGGCAGGCAGTCGCCGACGGACAGCTCGAAGGGGTAGTTCCACGGCGAGATCTGACCGACGACGCCGCGCGGCTGACGCTGCTCGGTCACCTTGGTGAGGACCGGGACCGCACCGGTGTGGCGCTTGGCCTTCAGGTACGCGGGGGCCTGGCGGCCGTAGTGCCGGGCGGCCATCGCGACGGCCTGGATCTCCTCGTGCGCGTGGAGGCGGGCCTTGCCGGTCTCCAGCTGGACGAGGTCGAGGATCTCGGCCTGCCGCTGGAGGACCAGGTCGTGGAAGCGCAGCAGGACCGCGGCCCGCTGCCTGACGGGCACGGCCGCCCAGGCGGGCTGGGCGGCGCGGGCCCGCTCGAAGGCGACGGCGACGTCCTCGGGCGTGGACTCGGGCAGGTCGGCCAGTTTCTCGCCGGTGAGCGGCGCATGGCTGGCGGTCCGTCCCGAACCGACCACTCCGCGGGTCAGCTGGGCGACCACTTCGGGAGTGATCACGTCGGCCGCGGTGCGCGCGCCGACCGGCGCTTTGGCCACGGGGTTGGTGCCGAGGGGTGCCGTGAGGGCCTGCGAGTCCGTCATACGAGCGAGCGTATGGCCCGGCGGACGCTTTGGGTACCCGTCAGTAACGGCTTTTCACCGGCCTCTCACGACCGCGCCAGCAGTTGCTGGCACATAGCCCCTGATCAGGGGTGCTTCCCGGGCCTCCGCCTGGCCGGGAGTCTAGAGCTCCAGAATCTTCAGGTGCTTGGTGACGTCCTCGAAGAGCTGCTCCCCCTCGGCGGTGAACTTGCTCGCCGACGGCGCGTTCACCTCGATCCGCCAGTACGCCTTCTTGTCCTTGCCCACCACGATCCGCTCGTGGCGGTGGAGGCGGACCGGGTCCTTGTTGCTGTCGGAGTAGTCGGTGAAGTCCACGACGGCGTCGTACGCGGGGTGCTCCTGCTGCTTGCTGTCGAAGACGCTCACCTTGGCGTTCTTCATCTCGGTCCTGTCCTTGCCGCCCCGCGCGTAGTGGGTCTCGCGATCCTCCTTGGTGGGCGGCTGGTTGTCCTTGTCGATCTCGACGCGGACGATGTGGACCTGGAAGACGTTGCCCGGTTCGTAGTAGTCCTCGGTGTTGTCCGCACTGTCGTCGTACGACTTGTAGTCCGCGGGCAGGTAGAGCTCCGTCGTGACGCTCTGGAGCGCCTGCCGCAGCTTCCAGCCCTCCGGCGGCTTGTCGCCCGCGAAGGGGTTCGCCAGGATCAGTACGAGCGCGAGCGCGACCACCAGCGCACCACCGAGCAGCCCGAACCGTGCCTTCTTGCTGCGCCGGAGCACCGGCGGCACCCAGTCGGCGGCGGTCCCCGGCTGCATCACCCGGGTCACGGCCGCCGCGGGCGGCGGCGCCTGCCCGGTCGCCTTCTCCAGTGCCTGGCGCACCTCCGCCGGGTGCGGGCGGGCCGCCGGGTCCTTCTGCAGGAGCCGCATCACCAGCGCGCCGAAGGGCCCGGATCCCCGGGCGGGCGTCTGCGGGTCAGCGGACAGGACCGCCTGGAGGGTGGCGGGGGTGTTGGAGCGACGGTACGGCGACATGCCCTCGACCGCCGCGTACAGCACGACGCCCAGCGACCACAGGTCGGAGGCGGGGCCGGGGCGCTGCCCCAACACCCTTTCCGGCGAGATGAATTCGGGCGAGCCGACGAACCCGCCGGTCTCGGTGAGCCCCTGCTCGCCCTCGACCTGCGCGATCCCGAAGTCGCTGAGCACCACCCGGCCGTCCTGCCCGAGCATGACGTTGTCGGGCTTGACGTCCCGGTGCAGCACTCCCGCCTGATGGGCCGCGGTCAGCGCGCCGAGCACGGCGAGCCCGATGCGGGCGGCCTCCCGCACGTCGAGGGTGCCCTCCTGCAGCCGGTCCGCCAGCGAGTGCCCTTGGACCAGCTCCATCACGATCCACGGCTTGCCGTCCTCGACGACCACGTCGTGCATGGTGACCACGGATGGATGCTCGATCCGGGCGGCGGCCCGCGCCTCGCGCTGCATGCGCAGGTAGACGTTCTGCCGCTCGCGTTCGGGCAGATGGT
The DNA here is from genome assembly GCF_053610825.1 of Streptomyces sp. NPDC054863. NCBI lineage: Bacteria > Bacillati > Actinomycetota > Actinomycetes > Kitasatosporales > Streptomycetaceae > Streptomyces > Streptomyces sp. NPDC054863. The sequence goes on from NZ_JBSGZD010000153.1 coordinate 5,751, forward strand.
CGGGGACGCGGGGCTCCTTCACCGCGACGTCCCGGTCCACGATCTCGTCGTGGGCGCGCCAGACCGTGCCCATGCCGCCGTGGCCCAGCCGGGAGACCAGCCGGTAGCGGCCACCGATGGTGCGACCGGCCGCGGGGTCGGTCAACTGGGTCGACTGGTTGGGCAGATGGGCCTGGGTGGGGCCCTGCGGAGCGCCGTACTGGGGTGGTTGGGGTGCGTGCGGTGCATTCGGCGGTCGGAGCCCGTAGCTGGTGGGCTCGCTCGCCTGTCCCCCGTCGTTCGTCATGCCCTCATCCTGACGGGTGCCCGCTTCCGGTTACCACCAGGGTGGTTGAGCGATACAGAGCCGTGACTGTGTCAACACCCCGACATCACGTGCGCGGACGGGTCCCTGACGGGGCCGCGACGGGGCTACCGCGTGGTGCTCCAGCCCCGTGTCAGGACGTCGAAGCGCTCCTTGGTCACGCCCCGCTCCGCAGCGGGCCCGGTCACGTACATCGCGTACTCGGGGCCGGTCTCGTCGATGTAGAGCATGTCCAGCGCGAAGCGCGGGCCCGCCGCCTTGCCGCCCTCCCGGAACGTGAACTCCAGTACGCCGCTCTTCTGGTCGCGGTAGGTGTCCTGCTCCAACCGCACCCGGCGGAACTGGGGCAGGGTCTTGCTGATGTTCTTCTCCAGCCGGACCAGGTGGTCGTAGGGGTTGCTGTAGTCGGGCGAGGGATCGACGTTGATACGGATGAGGTGGCGTCCGCCGTCCGGCGTGAAGTCGTACTGGCCGGGCTTGGGGTCCACCCGCTTCCAGCCGTCGGGCACGGGCAGGCTGAAGCCGTCCCCCTTCACCATGTGCCAGCCGGCCGGAGCCTCGCCCGCCTTGGGCTTGTCCTTGCCGTCGGCCGGGTCGTCGCCCTTGTCCCCGCCGTTGTCCCCGCCCTTGGCCGGGGCGTCGCCACCCTGCTGACCAGAAGAGGTGGAGGCCTGGTTGCCGCCGGTGGACGAGGAGTCGTTGTTCTTCCACTGGAGGACTCCGAAGACGGCCCCACCACCGATGACCGCCGCAAGCACCACGAGCAGCACCTTCCCGCGCCGCTTGACCGGCGGCGGCTGCTGCGAGTGCTGCTGCTGCGTGTGCTGCGGCTGCTGCTGCGTGTACTGCTGCATCTGCCCCTGCGGCGACGTGTGGGCAAACGGCGGCGTGTGCCCCGTCGAGGGGTGCTGGTACGCATGCGGGTACTGCTGCTGTCCCCCGTACGCCGATACAGGTCCCCCGCGCGACCCGTACCCCCCCGGCCCCTCCTCCCGAACCGGCATCGGCATCGGCCTCGTCGGCGGCACCGGCACGGAGGACTGGAGTTCCTCCTGCGACACCTGCCGCGTCGATACGTACTCCTGCGCCGACCTCGGCCGCCGCCCCGCCCGCGCCTCCCGCAGCATCTGCTCCGTCTCGGCGGCACTCGGCCGCTCGTCGGCCTCCTTGCGCAGCAACGCGACGATCACCGGTGCGAGCGCTCCCGCGTTGTACGACGGCGAGGGGTCCTCCGCGACCACAGCCTGCATGGTGCTGATCGGCGAGGTCCTGCGGAACGGCGAGCGCTCCTCGACCGCCGTGTACAGCGTCGCGCCGAGCGCCCACAGGTCGGAGGCGGGCCCCGGCCCCTCGCCCCGGATGCGCTCGGGCGCCAAGTAGTCCAGCGAGCCGACCAGTTCACCGGTCCTGGTGATCGTGGAGTCGCCCTCGATGGCGGCGATCCCGAAGTCGGTCAGCAGCACCCGGCCGTCCTTGGCCAGCATCACGTTGCCCGGCTTCACGTCCCGGTGCAGCACGCCGACGCCGTGCGCGGCGCGCAGCGCGGCGAGCACCTGGAGGCCGATCCTGGCCGCCTCCTGCGGGTCGCAACTTCCTGTCTCCTTGAGCCGGTCCGCGAGCGAGGGCCCGTCGACGTACTCCATGACGATCCACGGCCGGTCGTCGTGCTCCAGCACGTCGTGGACGGTGACGACGCCGGGGTGGTTGATACGGGCGGCGGCCCGCGCCTCCTTCTGCGTACGCGCGTGCAGTACGACGCGGTCGGCCTCTGCAGCGTACAGGCCGGCCCGCAACTCCTTGATGGCGACGGTGCGGTGCAGCACCTCGTCGCGGGCGCGCCAGACGCGGCCCATGCCGCCGCTGCCGAGGACGTCACCCAGACGGTAGCGCCCGGCGAGCACCTGGCCCGCTTCCGTACCGCTGCCCGCGCCACCGCTCGTACCGCTGCTGGCGTTCTCCATGATCCGGCCCACCGCCCCGTGTCTCAGGGGAACCAGGTTACGGATCAGGGATCCGGAGGTGGAACACAGGGGCGATCACGAGACCGCACCGTGACACGTCCGTCGATACGGATCGTGACAGGTCCGTCGGTACGGATCGCGACAGGTCCCTCGGTACGCACCGCGATATGCCCTCGGTACGCACCGTGGTATGCCCTGCGTACGGCGCTGTTTGCACTGCCCGCGACGCCTGTGCTTCCCGTACTGCCCGTACTACTTGGTCGACCGGTAGTGCAGCACCGCCGCCTCGTACACCTCGCTCACCTCGTCGCGCTGCGACTCAGGGCCGATGACCTGGATGATGTGGTACGTCCCGCCGACGATCATCGCCTTGTTGCGTACGAAGACGTCCCGGCCACTGCTGTCCTTCCAGGTGAACTGTCCCTCTGCCGCAGCCTGCTGGCCCACGCTGATCCGCCGCAGCCCGGACTGCTGGGCCCAGGTGGAGTCGCGCAGGGGCTGCAACTCCTGCTCCTCCTTGAGCTGGTACACCATCGGGTCGCTGCCCTTGGCCTTGACGGTGTCCCGGCCTGGAACGACGACGATCTCGATGTCGTACCCCTGGTAGCGGACCTGGCGGCTGCCGTTCATCGGCGTCCGCCGCCAGTTCTTGTCGACGGCGATCTGGAAGCCGCCCTCGTCCTTGCGCAGTACGTATCCGGAGGGCAGGCCGGAAGCCGGATTCTGGGCGGGCGGCGGATCAGCGGCCGGGGGCTTGTCCTGGCCCTGGCCGTTGCCCTGACCGTTGTCCTGGCCGTCGGTGGGCGGGTCGTCGGAGCGCTCGGGCGCGGGCTGCTGCGGCTGGTCGGACTGCGTGCCGCCGGACTGCGCGGGCTGGCCGCTGCCCGTGTTCTGCTCGCCGGGCGCGTTGTCCCCGTCCTTCGGCAGGAACATCACGGCGTACACGACGGCCGCCGCGAGCCCGGCCAGTACGAGCACCAGCAGCCAACGCCCCATCGAGCGCGGCTGCCGCGCCCCGATGCGCGGCTCCCGCTGCACGCGCGGGGCGCGCGGCGCCCGCTCGCGGGCCGCCTTGCCCGCCTCCTCCCGACCCTTGCCCCTGCCCTGCTTGTGCCGGTGCCGCCCGTGCTGCGCCGCACCGCGCCGCTTGCGCACGAGCTCGCCCCTGCGCCGTACGATCGGCAGCCGCGTGGCGTCCGGCGGCGACGGCAGCGGTACGACCTTGGTGCCCGCCTCCGGCTCCGGTGCGGACCGTACGAGCGAACGCAGCCATCCGCGTAGCTCCTCGAAGTCCGGCCGCTCGGTCGGGTCCTGGCGCAGCAGCGACTCGACGACCGGTCGCAGCGGGCCGCACTCCTCCGCGAAGGCGGGCGGCTCGGCGCACACCATCTGCACCAGTTCGGCGGTGTTGTCCTCCGGGTAGGGCGCATGCCCCTGTACGACGCGGAACAGCAGCGCGCCGAGTGCCCACAGGTCGGTGGCGGGGCCGATCGGCGGCGCCAACTGCCAGTTCTCGTACACGGGACCGGCCTGCTCGGGCGCCCACCGCTCGGTCACCGCCCCGATGACCGCGATCCGGGTCTGACGGGCGCGCTCCGCGGCCAGCGGCGTACTGGGACCCCGGTAGGGCAACCCGGCGATGACGTCGTCCCAACGGCCGCCGCCACCCGGAGACTTCACCGGTCCGGGAACGGCCGACGGGGCGGAAGCGGCAGAAGGGACGGAAGCGGCGGACGGGGCGCCGTGGCCGACGCGTACGCGGTCGAGTTCCTGCCCTTGCCCGGGATCCGACTGGTGGCTGTGCCGCAGTTCGTCGGCGCGCAGCGCCTCGCCACCGGCGCCGCCGCCCCGGGGCACGACCCCGTGCCAGGCGGCCCCGGGCCCCTGCCCGGTGACCCGCTCGACCCCTTCGCCGGGGGCGCCGCGCTCGCTTCGGCTCCCGAAGGGCGAAGTGGCCCCCGGGCGCGGCCGGTTCGGCGGATCGCCGTAGGGAGAGACGGGGCCGGTACCGGCCGCGGCAGCACCGTACGGGGACACCGCACCCGTACCTGCGCCCGTACCCCTACCTGTGCCTGCCCCTTCACCTGCACCCGTACCTGTGCCCGTACCCCTGCCTGTGCCCGCCCCTTCACCTGCAGCCGTGCCGGTCCCCGCGCCCGTCCCTGTGCCGGTTCCCGCGCCCGTCCCCGCCGCCGGGTCCTGGAGGTACGGGCTGCGCGGCGGGTCGACCGCATGGCGGCGCTGGTCCTCGGTGGCCCTGGCCGCCGCCCGCGCACCCGCCCGGTACGCGGCTATCGCCCCGGCCCTGGCCGCCCGCGCGTCGCCCGCGGGGGGCACGGCAGGAAGCGCCGGGTTGCCCGGCGCCGGCTCCGTCTCCGCCCCCGCCTGCCCTGCGGCCCGGCCCAGGAAGTCCGTGGGAAGCGCGGGAAGCGCGGGCCGACCGGAACCGGGTGCGCCCTCCGACGCCACATGCCCGCGCGGCACCGGCACCGCGGCCTCGCTCCAGCCGCCCGTGCCGCCACCTGGCCCACCCGGTGGCCCCGACTGCGGTCCGAGCGCGGATCCCGCCCCTGTCCCGGGGATCGGCGCGTACCCGCACAGCGCCTCCTCGGCCGCGCCCGCAGCAAGACCCGTCAGTACGATGCGGCCGTCGTCGCAGACGAGCACCGTGCGGACGGTGATGTTCCGGTGGGTCCAGCCGTGCGCGTGCAGCACCCGCAGCGCGGTGAGCACGTCGGAGGCGACCTCGGCGGCCCGGTACGGGCTGAGCGGGGCCTCGGCGAGCAGTGCCGCGAGCGGCCGGGCCGCCACCAGTTCACTCACTATCCACAGCGAGCCGTCTTCCTCGAAGACGTCGAAGACCTGGTCGAGCCGGGGGTGGTCGGGGATCTGGGCGGCCGCCTGCGCCGCCTCGATGGCACGCCGCACGGCCGGATCGCCGGACCGGCGCGGGGCACCCCGCCCGCCGACGGGCCTCCGGTGCACCGGCCCGCCCTCGCCGTCGACGAACTCCGCGTCGACCACCTCCGGCAGCGGCACCTGCCGTACGAGAACCTCCTGGCCGCTGTACCCGTCAAAGGCCCGCGTCTCCACCAGGTCGTACTCGTCGGAAGGCGGCAACGGCAGGCGGTAGCGGTCGGCAAGCACCCGTCCCGCGTAGTCGTCCACGACGCCTCCCCAAAGCGCGCTTTTCCCCGCTGTCCCCGGTCATCTGCGCCGACCACCGGGACTGACCATCGTGACCATCGGGACTGCTCGAAACCATCAATTCCGGTCGTTTACCGGCTAATTGCGGCTGCGTACGGTCCACGGGGTCTCACGATACGTGGCAATACCCCGTCGCGAGGCAGTGTCAACGCATCCCGGTCAGTCCGTCGGCTTGAACGTGGCGAACGCGGTCTCGCGCAGCTGCTTGCACTCCGCGCCGTCCCATCCGTCGGCCGGGCAGCTCACCATGATCGAGTAGCCGTGCGTGGCGTCGACCCGGAAGCCGCGGTTGAGCACGTGTATCCGCTGCCCCTTCTGGTCGCGCTCGAACTCCCAGTCGGCGGTGGTGGGGTAGCCGTTGTAGGAGACGGGCTTGATGCTGATCTGCTTGAAGTTGTTGCTCTGGGCAGCGGTGCCCGCGACCGCCTTGCCCCAGGCGAGGGCCGCGTCACTGCCGGGCTGGTTGTTGAAGTCGACCTGCACGCGCGGGAATCCGTTGTCCTTGCTGTATATCCCGCCCGAGCTCTCACCCGCTATGCCCGTCCGGCGGAACCCCTCGGGCATGGCCATCGAGAAGTGGAACTTGCTGTCGGTGACCGTCGTGAACCCCGCAGGCACCGCGCCGTCGGCCGGCTTCCCGGTGGCCGGGTCGCCGGATGGCTTGGTTCCGCCGGTGCTGCCGTCCGCGCCTCCGCCCGTCCCGTTGCCCTTGGCCGGGTCGGTGCCCTTCCCCTTGTCGGGGTTCTTGTCCGGGTTCTTGCTGTCGCCGCCGGCCGTTGTCCCGGCGGAGGCGGACGTGCCGTTCTTGCCCGTCTCGCCGCCCTTCCCGGGCTCGTCCTTGTTGAGCGCGATCGCGAGCACGGTGCCCAGCACGGCGAGCGCGGCCACCAGCGCGACCACGAGCAGCGCCTGCTTCCGCATGCCGGGCGACATGCCGCCGACGCTCCCGGACGACATGCCCCCGCCACCGGAACCGGAACCGGCCGACTGCATCGCGGCGGTCGGCGCCCCCACGACGGGCGGGCCCGCCGCCGGTGCCACCGGAACAGCGGACGCCGCAGCGACTGGCGCGGCCTTCGTCGGCTTCTCCGCCTTCACCGCGGCGGTCTTCCTCGCCTTGGGCGTACGGGGCGCCTTGGCTGCCGGCTCCGCGGGAACCGGCGGAAGCGGAACCACCTTCGTGGCGTCCGAACGCACCAGCTCGTCGCCGGCCAGGTCCGCCTTGTCCAGCTGGTCGAGCACGTCGTTGAGGAGCGCCCGCGCGCCCGCGTCGTCGAGCCGCTGCGCCGGGTCCTTGACGAGCAGCCCGTAGATGACCTCCTCCAGCGGTCCCGCGTTCTTCGGCGGGTCGACCGGCTCGGTCATCACGGCGGTCAGCGTCGCGATCGCGGACCCCTTGTCGTACGGCGGGACTCCCTCCACCGACGCGTAGATCAGACCGCCCAGAGACCACATGTCGGCGGCGGGGCCCGGCTTGTGGCCGCGCGCCCGCTCCGGCGAGATGTACGAGGGGGCGCCGACCAGCATGCCGGTGGAGGTGATCGAGGGGTCGCCCTCGACCTGGGCGATGCCGAAGTCGGTCAGGACGACCCGGCCGTCCTCGGCGATCAGTACGTTCGACGGCTTGACGTCGCGGTGCAGAATGCCCTGCCGGTGCGCGGCGCGCAGCACGTCGAGGATCGCGAGCCCGACCTCGGCAGCCCTGCGCGGCGTCAGCAGGCCGTCCTCGCGGATGGCTTCGGCGAGCGACTTGCCCTCGACGAGCTCCATGACGATCCACGGCCGGTCGTCCTCGTCGACGACGTCGAAGACCGTGACCGCGCTGTTGTTGCGGATCCGCGCGATCGCCTTGGCCTCGCGCAGGGTGCGCGTGATCAGGCGGCGCTTCTCGTCCTCGTCGATGGCGGTCGGGAAGCGCAGCTCCTTGACCGCGACGGTCCGGCCGAGCGTCTCGTCGACGGCCCGCCAGACGGTGCCCATGCCGCCCCGGCCGAGCACGTCACCGAGCCGGTACCGCCCCGCCAGCAGGCGGCCCTCGACCTCCTTGGAGGTGTCCGAAGCAGCGTCCTTGGCAGCTTCCGCCGCCGCCTTCTCGTCGGCCAGCGCCCGCCGGGACTCGGCATCCCGGAACGCGGCGCCCCTTGCCCCTGCACCACGAGCCCCGACATCAGCCCCGGCACCACGAGGTCCGGAATCCCCGGCCCCGGCGCCACGGCCCCGAGAAGCCCCGGACCCGGCATCATCAACCCCGACATCCTTGGACTTGGCATCCTTGGACCCGGCGTCCCTGGGTCCGGCCACATCGGCCCCGGCGCCCTCGGACTTGGCATCCTTAGTCTTGGCTCCACGAGGTCCGGAATCCCCGGACCCGGCGCCACGGCCCCGAGGGTCTCCGGACCCGGCTTCCCCGGACCCGGCGTCGTCCGACCCGGCGTCGTCCGCCCCGGCATCCCCGGGCTCGGCAGCACGGGCTCCCGCGTCCCCGGACCCGGCGTCACGGGCTCCGGCATCACGAGTCCCCGCATTCCGGGACCCGGCGTCCCGGGCCGCGTCCTGGGAAGCGGCGCCCCCGGACACGGCATCCTTCTTGTCGGACACGGCATCCTGCGTGCTCTTCCGCGACTGCTCCGGCTCGTCCGACATGCGTCCCCTCTGCGATCCCTGATCTTCGCCCCGTGCCCCGGCCCGTACGAACGCGTCGCAGACCCTCTCGGCGGCTTCCCCGGCGATGCGGCAACCCGCCCTGGCAGAGCCCCCATTGTCCCCCACGCGCAGACCGCCAACACCCCCGGGGCGCGGGCGGCCGATCCGCCGCGCCCCACACCCGCCCCTACAACGGCACGATGTCCGGCGCCCCCAGCCTGGCCGCGTCCGCGGTCAGGTCGTCCGGCTGCCGCTGCGACTCCCGCTCCGCCTCGACCCGCTTCTCGTAGTGCTCCACCTCCCGCTCCACCTGCCCCTTGTCCCAGCCCAGCACCGGAGCCATCAACTCGGCACATTCCAGCGCGCTCAGCGTCCCCCGGTCGAACGTCTCGATCGAGATCCGGGTACGCCGCGTCAGTACGTCGTCGAGGTGCCTGGCCCCCTCGTGCGACGCCGCGTAGACGACCTCGGCCCGCAGATAGTCGTCGGCCCCGGTCAGCGGCTCACCGAGCCCCGGGTCCTGCGCGATCAGCTCCAGCACTTCCTCCGTCAGGGACCCGTACCGGTTCAACAGGTGCTCCACGCGCACCACATGGAGGCCCGTCCTGGCGGCGGTCCTGGCCCGTGCGTTCCACATCGCCCGGTACCCCTCGGCGCCCACCAGCGGCACGTCCTCGGTCACGCACTCCGCGACCCGGACGTCCAGCGCGTGCACCGCCTCGTCGACGGCGTCCTTCGCCATCACGCGGTACGTCGTGTACTTGCCGCCCGCGACCACCACGAGCCCCGGCACCGGATGCGCCACCGTGTGCTCCCGGGAGAGCTTGCTGGTGGCGTCCGACTCCCCGGCCAGCAGGGGCCGCAGGCCCGCGTACACCCCCTGCACGTCGTCCCGCGTCAGAGGAACGGCCAGCACCGCATTCACGTGCTCCAGCAGATAGTCGATATCCGCGCTCGAAGCCGCCGGGTGCGCCTTGTCCAGATCCCAATCGGTGTCCGTGGTTCCGACAATCCAGTGCCTGCCCCACGGAATGACGAAAAGGACCGATTTCTCGGTCCGGAGAATGAGCCCGGTCGACGAGTGAATCCGGTCCTTCGGCACCACCAGGTGAATTCCCTTGGAGGCCCGGACGTGGAACTGCCCGCGCTCCCCGATCAGCGCCTGGGTGTCGTCGGTCCACACCCCGGTCGCGTTCACCACCTGCTTCGCCCTGATCTCGTACTCGCCCCGGGCCTCGACGTCCTCGACCCGCACCCCGACGACCCGCTCGCCCTCCCGCAGGAAGCCGATGACCCGGGCCCGGTTGGCGACGTGCGCGCCGTAGGCGGCGGCGGTGCGCACCAGCGTCGCCACATAACGGGCGTCGTCCATCTGCGCGTCGTAGTACTGGAGCGCCCCGGTGAGCGCGTCCTTCTTCAACGCGGGCGCCACGCGCAGCGCGTGCCGCCGCGTCAGGTGACGGTGCATCGGCAGCCCGCGTCCGTGCCCCGACGACACCGACATCGCGTCGTACAGCGCCACGCCCGAGCCCGCGTACCACCGCTCCCACCCCTTGTGCTGGAGCGGGTAGAGGAAGGGCACCGGCTTGACCAGGTGCGGAGCGAGGCGCTCCAGCAACAGCCCGCGCTCCTTCAGCGCTTCCCGTACGAGCGCGAAGTCGAGCATCTCCAGATAGCGGAGCCCTCCGTGGATCAGCTTGCTCGACCTGCTGGAGGTCCCCGAGGCCCAGTCCCGCGCCTCGACGAGCCCGGTGGACAGGCCTCGCGTGACGGCGTCCAGCGCCGTGCCCGCACCGACCACGCCCGCGCCCACCACCAGCACGTCCAGTTCCCGCTCGGCCATCGCGGCGAGCGCCTCTGCGCGCTCGGCCGGTCCCAGTGTCGCTGTCCTCACTGCTGCCTCCCGTTGGTGCGGTTGGTGCGGTTGGTGCTGTCCTGTTGGGCGGGTGTGACCGGGGCCACTCCACTGATTCTCTCCGTAGGCCGGTGCTTCAGCCACCGCCTGTGGACAACCGGGGGCACGACCCGCGCGGAGACCACCCGCACAACGATGCCAAATCCCCCATAACGGTCATATTTACGCCTAGTCTGACATTTCCTCGGCTCGAACTGTCCACAGGGCTTGCGCACTGCCCCACCTCCGGTTAAGGGAGGCGGCCCGGCAGACCCGCGGCCCGGAGGGACCCCAAGGGAAGGACGGCTCACACCATGCCCGCAGACCTCGCCGTCATCGGACTCGGCCACCTCGGTCTCCCCCTCGCCCAGGCCGCCGTCGCCGCCGGCATCGCCACCATCGGTTACGACACCGATCCGCACCCCGTCGCCGAGCTGGCCGCGGGCCGCCCGCCCGTGGACGGCTCGCTCTCCGCCGCCGAGATCCGCCGGATGCTCGCCGGGGGCTTCCGGCCGACCACCGACCCGGCCGAGCTGGGCCGCGTCCGCACCGCCGTCATCTGCGCCCCGACCCGCCTCGGCCCGGACCGCACCCTCGACCTGTCGGCCGTCGAGGCCGCGGCCCGCACGCTCGCCTCCCGCCTGCGCCCGCACACCACCGTGCTGCTGGAGTCGGCCGCCTACCCGGGGGCGACCGAAGAATTCCTGCGCCCCCTCCTGGAAGCGGGATCCGGCCTGCGCGCGGGGCGCGACTTCCACCTCGCGTACTCCCCCAGCCGGCTGGACCCCGGCAACCGCACCCACGACTACGCGCACACCCCCACGGTCATCGGCGGCCTCACCCCCGCCTGCACCGAGTCGGCCGCCGCCTTCTACGGCCGCCTCACCGACAAGGTGGTCCGCGCCCGCGGTCCGCGCGAGGCGGAGACCGTCGGCGTCCTCGAAACCAACTACCGGCACGTCAACATCGCCCTCGCCAACGAGATGGCCGTCCTCTGCCACGACCTCGGCGTCGACCTCTGGGACGTCATCCGCTGCTCCGAGACCAAGCCCTACGGCTTCCAGGCGTTCCGCCCCGGCCCCGGAGTCGGCGGCCACAGCGTCCCCCTCGACCCCAACTACCTCTCCTACGGAAGCCGTACGCCCGGCCACCCGCTGCGCATGGTCGGCCTCGCCCAGGAGATCAACGGCCGGATGCCGCAGTACGTCATCCAGCGCTGTGCCACCCTCCTCAACGAGCACGGCAAGTCCGCACGGGGCGCCCGCGTCCTGCTCCTCGGCGTCACCTACAAGCCCGACCTCGCCGACCAGGAGGGCTCCCCCGCCCCCGAGATCGCCACCCGGCTGCGTGACATGGGCGCCCATCTGACCTACCACGACCCGCACGTCCCGCACTGGCGCGTGCGCGACGTCCCCGTCCCCCGCGCCGACTCCCTCTATGAGGCGGCGGCAGCGGCGGACCTGACGATCCTTCTCCAGCACCACCGGACGTACGACCTCCAGGGCCTGGCGGTGAAGGCCCAACTCCTGCTGGACACAAGGGGAGCGAGCCCGGCGGGCGCGGCGTACCGCCTCTAGCGCCACCGATACCGGTTCCGGTTGCGCAAGGAATGAACCCGAAATCCGCACACCCCCTGTCAGCGACGGCTGCTAACGTCAGGCCGCACATCCGAACTTATGCGCGCTTTATGCGCGCACTCCCAGGGGGGAACCCGTCCATGTCGTATCCCGCTCAGCCGCCCCAGCAGCCCGGTGGCAACCCGTACGCCCAGGGCCAGCCGCCCCAGCAGCCCGGCGGCGGCAACCCCTTCGCCCAGGGCCAGCAGTACCCGCAGGCCCCCGGCCAGTACGGCCAGCAGCAGCCGGGCCAGTTCCCCCAGCAGGGCGGCCAGTTCGGCGGCGGCTTCCCGCCGCCCGCCCCGGCCCGTCGCGGCAATGTGGGCCTCGGCCTCCTGGCCGGCTTCGTGGTCGCGCTGGTCGCGGCAGGCGTCTACGGCGCGATCATGGGCGCCGTGGAGGCCGAGGTGGGTTACGCCGCGGTGGGCGTCGGCCTCCTCATCGGCTTCGTGGCCGGCAAGGTCGGCGGCTTCAACCCGGCGATCGCCGTGGTGAGCGCGCTCCTCGCCCTGGTCGCGGTCTACGCGGGCCAGATCCTGGGCTACGCGATCTTCATCTCCAAGGAGGCGCCCATCGGTGTCATGGAGATCCTCACCCAGCACTTCGGCGAGCTGAACACCGGCTGGAAGACCGAGCTGGACTTCATGTCCTTCGTCTTCTTCGCCCTCGGTGCCGTCGGCGCCGTCTCCGGTGCCAAGAAGGCCTCCTGACCGCGCAGGAAGGCCGCGCACCCGCGCACC
>NZ_JBSGZD010000154.1:0-17963 GCF_053610825.1 Streptomyces sp. NPDC054863
CCGGTGCCGCTGCCCCCTCCTCCTCGCGTGCCGTCCCGCCGCTCCAGCTAGTCGAACTCCTTCGCCGCGAGCATCAGCACCTCGTCGATCCGGTCCGGACTGAGCCGGTCCCCGTCCGTCGAGGACGCCGCGATCATCAACTCACCGCACAGCTCGATCTCGGCGAGGGCAACGCGGTCCTGTACGGCCGCACCACGCATCGGAACCACCTGCATCACCTCTTCCCGACCTCTTCTGTCGCGGGCCGACTTCCTAGCGTAGGGAGGACGACACTCACCGCGCATGGCACGGACGGACCATTTCGCCCCCACCCGCCCTCGCCATGCGCCGGAGCACGCCGGTGTGATCGCCGCTTCCTAGGGACGGATCTTCCCGACGAAAATGTCCTTCGCGGGCGGCAGCACGACGCGCACCGGCCTCCCGAACCCCGCCAGCACGGTGGTGGACGTCACGGCCACCGGCTTCCCGGCGTTCACGAAGCTGAACCGGTGCCGCACCTTCCGCACCCGCCCCAGCTCGTCCAGATACGCGTCGAACGCCACGCCGTTCCTGGGGAACCCCTTCGCCGCCGCCCCGAGCGGGCCGCGCAGCTCCGCGGTCGCGGCCCGCGCGGCCCGCGCCAGGTCGGCGAGGCCGCGGAAGTGCCGCAGCCCGTTCTCCTCCCCCACGTACGAAACGTCCCGCGCGCCCCGCAGCAGCTCCACCGCCGCCAACGGGTCGGTGGCCCCGCCCGTCACCAGGTTCCCGTCCGCGAGCGCCGCGGTCTCGATGCGCACCCACTTGTCGGCGGGCACCCCGGCGCCGCGGTTCTTCATGAACAGCGCCCCGGGCGCGAACACCTCCACCATCGGCCGGTGCTCCTGCTGCCCCGCGGGCCCGGTCGGCAGTATCACCTTCAACTGCCCGGTACGCCCCCGGAAGTCGTAGCTCCCGGTTCCCCGGATGGTGACCCGGGTCCCCCCGGCCGCCATCTCCATCGCCGTACGCACGTCACCCGCGCTCCCCGCCCGCACCACCACGTCGGCGGCCCTGCGCACGGTCCCGCCGGGATCGGCGCCCCGCCGGTCCTCGGCGACGGCCCCACCCCCGCCGCACCCCGCGGTGGTCCCCACCAGCCCGGCCACGACGGCCAGCGCGACCGCCCCACCGCTCACCCTGTCCATCCGTCCGCCTCCGGAGTACGAGCCTCCTGCTCGCCCCCTTCAACGAGTCCTCACGCAACTTCGTCACGCCGTACCGTGGACCCGTGCCCGAGACAGTTCCCCCCGCCGCCCCAACTCCCCACCGCACCGCTACCTCCGAGCACGGCTCCTTCTGCCACGCCCACTGCATCTGCGGCTGGCGCGGCCCGGCCCGCCGCAGCAGGGACAAGGCGCGCACGGACGCGGCAGAACACACACCCGGCCCGCCCGACGTGTGAGGACGAGCGGCCCCCGGGCCGCGATCCTCCCCAGCGCACCCGCAACGGCCCTACCCACACAGCAGAACCGCTCGCCACGGCCCCCCTCACACAGCGAGACCGCCCGCGACGGCCTCACTCACGCAGCGAGATCGCTCACTGCCGAATCCCCGCCGCCGCCCGACCGCCGCGAAGCCGCCGCCTCCCGGGCCTGTCCGGCCAGCGCGGCGGCCCGCCGCTCGGCGTCCCCGTCCCGCGCGCCCCGCGAGCGTACGAGCGAACTCGTCGCGCCCCAGCGGGAGAAGGCCGCCACCACGGGCGTCAGCACCATCATCGCGAGCGGCGCGAGCAGCAGCGCCACGGCGGTTCCCAGCGCGAACCCGCCCACCACGTCGGTCGGGTAGTGGACCCCCATGTACACCCGGCAGAAGCCCTCCGCCAGAGCCAGCCCGATCGCGACAAGGCCCCACTTCCGGTTCGCCATGAAGACACCGATCGCGATCGCCATCGCCATCGTCGAGTGGTCGCTCACGAACGAGAAGTCGGTCTTCCCCTCCGCCAGGACCTCAAGTCCCTTGTGTTCCAGGAAAGGGCGCGGTCTCTCCACGAACCCCCGGATCGGGATGTTGACCATCAACGCGATCCCGGCCGCCAGCGGCGCCCACACGATCGCGGCGGCCGACGCCACGGAATCCTCCGCCGTCCCACGGCTGCGCCCGCGCCACCAGCACCACAGGGCCACCAGTACGAGGCCGAGCATGATGCCGTACTCGCCGACGTACTCCATGATCCGGTCGACCCAGCCCGGCGCGTCGACGGCGATCCCGTTGATGTCGTAGAGCAGGCCGACATCAAGGTTCGACCCGTCCGTTGAGAGTCCAGCCATCTGCACGGCCCCTTGCCTTGCTGTGTCGCAGTCGCAGTCGCACGTCTCCCGCCGTACGCACGCCGGTGTGCGTGGCGGGTCCATCACCCCCGTGACAGTTCTCTTGTGATGCGGTCCCTGTGGGTGCGGGTCCTGTTCGGTACGAGTCCTGTTGGTGCGGTCAGTGCGTGGTCAGTGCCGCTGCCCCGTCCAGGGAACGCCCCACGACCCGCCCGGGTTCCACTCTCTACCGAACGATCACTATGACGTTATCGAAGAGTGACTCATCGTCCCAGCTCAGGGCCGACTCGTCACCGAGAGTTCCGGCCGGATCCGACTCCGCGTCAGACTCCGTGTCAGCTTCCGTCCGGCCCGTTTCAGGCGTCGGGCGGGGTCGTCGGCAACGCTTTCGCGCCATCCTCCGTCACACGCGTCGCACCGAAGTAGTCAGGGGTGTCGATCTTGTCGAACCGGATGACGGCCCCGGTGAAGGGCGCATTGATCATGTACCCGCCGCCGACGTAGATGCCGACGTGCCGGATCTTCCGCGAATTGGTGAGGTCGTCCGAGAAGAAGACCAGGTCCCCGGGCAGCAGTTCCTCCCGCGACGGGTGCGGGCCCGCGTTGTACTGGTCGTTGGCCACGCGCGGCAGGTCGATGTCGACGGTCTTGTACGCGGCCACGGTAAGCCCCGAACAGTCGAACCGCCCCTGCTGGTCGGCGGTCCCGTTCCCACCCCAGAGGTAGGGCGTCCCGAGCTTCTTCTGCGCGTAGTAGATGGCGGAAGCGGCCTGCCTGGAGGGGGCGACGCGACCGATCGGCTGGGCGAAGCTCTGCTCCAGGGAGCGGATGACCTTTACGTAGTTCTCGGTCTCCGGGTACGGCGGGACGCCACCGTACTTGATGACCGCGTACGCGCCCGCGTTGTAGGAAGCGAGCATGTTGTTGGTGGGGTCTCCCGGCGCCTTCTTGACGTATCCGGCCAGTTCGCAGTCGTACGTGGCTGCCGAGGGAATCGCGTCGGCCGGGTCCCAGATGTCCTTGTCCCCGTCGCGGTCGCCGTCCACCCCGTGAGCGGCCCACGTCCCGGGGATGAACTGGGCGATCCCGCGCGCATCGGCCGGGCTCTTCGCCGTCGGGTCCCAGCCGCTCTCCTGGTACAGCTGCGCGGCGAGGAGCGCCGGATTGATGGCAGGGCAGAGATTGCCCCACTTCTGGACGAGCGGCTGGTACAGCGCGGGTACGGCGCCCTTGGCGAGCCCCACGGCCCGCCCTCCGGCCCCGCCCTGCCCGCCGAGGCCCGCAGCGGCCGAGAACGTACCGACGACGAGCAGCGCGATGAAGGCCAGGAACATCCCGGCCCCGATCCCGCCCACTACCCAGATTTTGCGCACCCCTCAACCCTCCCCCATCGGAGCCGGGTTCACGGCCCTTTTGCTCTCGGTCGTGCCGTCCGCGTCGTCCCGGCCATGTTGCCCGTCCTAGGGGGAAAGGAAGCCGGAGCAGGCGATGCTCTTGTAGCTCTTCGTGGCCTTCACGTGTTGGTACTCGACCGTCCACTCGCCCTGGTACGAGGAGAGCGGTGGGGCGGGGAGCACCTTGCCGTCGACCCGGTGGGTGAAGTCGTCGGGGTAGAGAAGCTCCTTGAACCCGGTGGCATCACCGGCGTGCAGGTCGAGGATCTTGCTGACCGCACCGATGTCGGTGTTGTCCTCCCCGAGCCCCTTGTTGCCGCCCGGCTCCTTGACGGGTTTGACCGTCACGGCGATGTAGTAGGGCTCCGCGCCCTTCACCGCGTACTTGAGGCGGTAGGCGAGCTCGACCTTCCCCTCGGGCACCGTGCTGTAGCCGTCGTCCTCGTGGGGCGTGACGGAGTACTGGAATTGGGACGGGCCGTCTTCCGGCGGGGGAAGCTCGCACCTGCCCTGTACGGCATTCCACCAGTTGCCCGCCGGAGCGGTCTGCTCGATGTGCTTCGGCGGCCCGGCCGGCACCTCGTCCTTCGGCGAGCCCCCCGCCCCCGGCGTCTCCTTCCCCCCTCCCGCGCTCCCGCCCGCACCGGGCGTCTGCTTCACCGCGCCGGGGTTCGGTGCCGCACCGGTCTGCTTACCGCCGCCGCCCGATTCCCCGCCCTTGCCCCCCGGCGGCAGCAGCCACACCGTCGTCGCCACCGACACCCCCACCACGGCCCCCACCGCCGCAGCCACCACCCACGGCCTGGCCCGCCTGCCCTTCCCCGTCGGAGCGGTACCGTTCCCCGCCGCCCCCAGCGTCGGCACGTACCCCAACCCCGGCCCTCCGGTGGGCAGTTCGTGCAGCACGTCCGGTGCGTCGGGAACCACTTCGCCCAGCCCCCGCACCACACCCCCGTAGAACGGGTCGTCCACGAGCGCGCCACGCACGCCGCACCGCTGAATGACCTCCTCGGGGGTGGGCCGGTCGCCCGGTTCCTTCTCCACGCACGCCCGTATCAGCTCGACGAGCCCCGCATCGGCGACCTCGCCGACATCGATCGGCTCGTGCACGGCCCGGTACGACACCGCATCGGTCGGCCCGCTCCCGAACGGCGGCCTCCCCGTCACCGCGTAAGCGACCGTCGCTCCGAGCGCGAAGACGTCCGCCTCCGGCCCGACCTGATTACGTATCAGCACTTCCGGCGCTGTGAACCCAGGCGTCCCGGGCGCCATCCCCGTCACCGTCAGCGCGGTGTCGCCCGCGCCCCTCGCGATGCCGAAGTCGATGAGCTGCGGGCCCTGCCCCGCCAGGATCACGTTCATCGGCTTGAGGTCCCGGTGCGTGACGTCGTACGCGTGGACGCTCGCGAGCCCTTCCGCCAGCGCCGCGAACAGTCCCCGCCCCGTGTCCGCCGGAAAGGCACCCCGCTCGCGCACCGCGTGCGCCAGCGTCGGCCCGCTCACGTACTCGGTGGCGATCCAGTACGGAGCCGACTCCAGCGACGCGTCGATCAGGTTCGCGGTGTACGCGCTGCGCACCGCCCGCACGGTGTTCGCCTCGCGCCGGAACCGCGCCAGCGCCTCCGGATGATCGGTGATCTCGTCCCGGATCACCTTGATCGCGACGAGCCGCCCGCCCGGCGACCTCCCGAGGTACACCTGGCCCATGCCCCCGGCCCCGAGCCGCGCCAGAAGGACGTACGCACCGATGCCTGCCGGGTCCTGCCGAGGTCTGAGTGATTCCACGCGGTGACCCTACCCAGCCGTACTCGCGGACGCGCACGGGGAGTTGATCCAAGCACCGGCTTTCCGGGACACACCCGGGACACCGCGTTCGGGACACGGACCCGGCACCTCCCCGACCAGCCGGGACAACCAGGCCCTTGTCCGAATCGCCCCAACTCCCTTGCCGGGCCCCCCACTTCTGGATTCGATGCGGACGGCACCACCGCACCACCACCCCAGCTCCCGCCGAAACAGAGGAGTCCGAACACCATGCGCATCCGTCACACCCTGACCGCCGCAGGACTCGGCGCCGCCCTGACCCTGGCCACCCTCGTCGCTCCCGCAGCCGCGTCGACGCCGACATCAACATCAACACTGACACCGACCTCCGACAGCGCACCGTCGGCAGCCGTCCGCTGTTACCTCTATGTGAGCTCCGCCTACGGCTACTACAACGTCCGCACCGCCAAGGACCCGTTGTCCGGCCTGATCAAGAGGTACACGGGCAAGCGACTGCCCGCCTGGCCCGGTGGCTGTGGCGAGGTGGTGGGCAAGAAGTACCGCTGTGCCCAGGGCCAGCCGGAAGACAACTCCTGGGTCCCGGTCGACTACAACGGACGCAAGGGCTGGGTGGCGGCCAACTGCGCCGGCGGCCTCGGCGCGTAACCGCCCCGCCCCCGCCCGTGGCCCTCGCTCATGCCCCCGCCCGTGGTCGCAGCCACAGGCAGGGGCCACGGGCGGGGGCCACGGGCATTCCCGTTCAGGCCGGCAGCAGCCCGGCCAGGATCGCGAGCGAGGAGAGGGCGCTGACGTGGGTCAGTCCGAACATGACCCACTCCTTCGCGGGCATCCGCCACCGACAACGCACGAGCACCCGCCAGTCGAAGGCGGCCATGCCGAGGGCGGCGACGTACAGCGGCGCCCAGAGCAAGGCCCACCAGTTCCACACCCCGCCGAAGCGGAGCGTGAGGGACACCAGCGCGAAGAGGACCAGCACGAGCCCCCAGTCCGGTTTGCTCTCCTCCGGCGCCTGCTCACCGACCCCGACCGGATCCAAGCCACCCACGGCTACGCCGCCCACCCGCCCGTCCGCCCTGCCGCCTACTCTGTCGCCTGCCCTGCCGCCCGCCGACCCGACGCTGTTCATCGCGCTCATGCCCCCGTCGTTCCCCGTACGCGGGGATACGACGAAGGGCCGCACCGCCCCCGCAAACGCCGGGCCCAGGGGCACTGTACGCAGGTGAGAGTCGCCCATTCCCGGCCCCGTGGACCGACAGCCGCCCCGTCTCCACACGGCACCCAATCAGCGCGGACAACAGTCACGGCAGTGAGCGAGTGAGCCATACATACTCGCCACGGTCGTCCGTGGCCACGTGACGCCGCTCGAAGCCGAGCCTCTCAAGGACTCGGAACGACGCCGTGTTCCACGGGGCGATCCCCGTGGCCGCCGCCGCCTCGATCCGCTCCGCAATAAGTGTCCGGATGTCCTCAAGCGTCGGCGTCCCCTTGCCGCGTTCGGAGTGAAGGACACGGAGCTCATCGGCATCCGACTCGGCCCATGGCCGCAGGATCAGCCGTTCCGTCTCAAGGTGGAACGACATCGGATCATAGGTAGGCATGGCCCCACTCTGCCCCACGGGTCACTCCGGGATCCGGGCAGGACGGACCGACAACTAGCGCCCTACGAGCAGGCATTGGTGTCCAGCAAGTGGGTCGAGGTGGCGTGCTTGCAGCACGGAGACGATGCCACTCCCCAGACCCCCTCCCGAAAAATGTCTCACTTACACGTATAAGTGAGACATTATTTCCACCCCTGCCTCCCGCCCGAAAAGCCGGCACCCGCGTCCCGCACACCAGCGGAGCCGGGCCCGCCCGCGTCCACGGCCGAGTCATCCGGAAGGGTGGCCACCGCTCGCCCGGCGGGCTGCACCCGGACCTGTACGAAGTCGGCGCCGGCGTCGGCCGGGGCTTCAGAGGCCACCCTCCCCGAGGGGTGACGGTCACTCAGAGTCCTGACCAGGGCGTCCCGCCCCCCCCCCCCGACGGGCCGTACGTCTTCGCGACTGCGGCCCGGAACGGCGAAGCCGGCCGCGCACCCCTGCACCGGAACGGGCCGACCGTGCCGAAGACGAGCCCGCGCGCGCAGACGCACCCGCCCGCGCACGGGGTCGCACGCCTCGACCGGACGTAACAGAGCCAGGGTGTACAACGCCAGTCATTGCCCGGAGTCACCCTCCGTGATACACAGAGTGACCATACGGCTTTTCGCATACATCCGGTCCCGTATCGCTCCGCACCGCAGGTCAGGGCGGTGAGACCGGCCTCTGGTGCGGAGGTCGGCCAAAGAGAGCCGCCAAGTCGACATACCGGGGCGGTTTCATCAGGGAAGATAGGGCGATGCTCCCTGCCGTCCGGCAGGGACACGAACTAACCGACAGGGGCGGTGACTTAATGATCCTGGCAGCCGACAAGGGCGACATCACCACCATCATCGGCGGTATCGCGCCGAACTGGGGCCCGTTCGGAAACCTCGGCACCGAAGCCAAAATCATGATCGAGGTCGTGATGGCCGTGGCCATCCTGCTCTGCCTCGGCATCGCCATCTGGGGTGCGGCAAAGCAACGGATCGGCGCGACGGCGCTGCGCGACACGTTCAGCGCGGAACAGGGCAAGGGGCTCATCGTCGCGGGCCTGACCGGCGTCTTCATCATCGGCTCGCTCGGGACGCTGTTCACCATCGTGTACGGAATGGCCGTCTAGCCACCTCTCCCCCAGTCCTCACCGGGCGTGCCCGGAACTCCCCCCGAGGTTGCGTTCTCTGATGCCGACTCATGTGACGAGTCACCACACCGCGCCCACGCGAGAAGCCGCACCGCTACCGTCTAAGCACTACGCATGCGAATGCGAGTACGGATACGGCGACTACTACGCGGGACTGCGAAAGGCTGAGGGGGCGTACGCGGCATGAGCCTCGGTGACGACGACGGCCGGAGGGGGACGGACGCCCCCTACACGACGATGGGCGGCACCCGCCAGACGCGTACCCGGATGCCGGAGGACGCGGCCACGGGACGACCGCGCGCTCCACGGGTACGGGCGTCCCGATCCATGGTCACCATCGTGGGAGTGGTGGTGCTGCTGGTCGCAGCAATCGCCTTCGCCAACCGGGGCCCGGGAAACGGCCCGGCACAGGGCGGCCAGGAGGGCGCCCCACCGGCGGCCAACTCGACGGCCCCTACGGGCGAGAAGCCGGTGGAAGGCAAGACGAGCGGCATCCCCTCGGGCTTCCCGAGAACGCAGCAGGGCGCCGAGAGCGCGGCCGTGAACTACGCCACGGTCCTCGGCTCCGACGGCATGTTCAATAGGGGACGTCGTCACGGCATCGTGCAGACCATCGCCGATTCCACTGCGGTGGAGAAGCTCCAGTCCGGGTTCGACGCCGACTACTCGGCGAACTTCCTGAAGCAGATCGGTCTCGACGAGAACGGCGCCGCCCCAGCAGGAACGACCTTCGTCAACCGCACGGTCCCCTCGGGGACCAAAGCCACCAGCTACTCGGCCGACGCCGCCAACGTGGACGTCTGGTGCATGGGCCTGTTCGGGCTGACCGGCGAGAAGTCCATCAAGCCGGTGACGAGCGGGTGGTTCACGGTCACCTTGAAGCTCAAGTGGAACGGCTCCGACTGGAAGGTCCTTGAGACCAGCCAGAAGCAGGGCCCGACGCCGCTCCCCGGCGACAACCCCGCGTCCAAATCCGACGAGATCGCTGATGCGGTCACCGAATTCGGAGGGTTCACGTATGCCCGTTAACCCTCGACCTCGTGTACGTACCGTCGTCGGTGCCCTGACCGTGATCCAGACGGCTGCGGTGCTCCTGTCCGCGCGCGCCTTCGCAGCACCGACCCCTCCTCCGACGCCGGCTCCCAGTGGGAGCAGTGACCCTTGCGAGCTGATCGCCGGTCCTGCACGGCAGTACTGCCAGAACGGCAACTCCGCCCCCGGCAGCACCTCCACCCCCGCCGCCCCCACCCCCGCCGACTCCTCCCTCGACCCCCTCACCTCCCTCGCCAAAGGCTGCGCCGACGCCGCCGCCTGGATCGTCGGCAAGCTCAGCGAAGCAGTGAAGTCCACCGCCAACGTGGACTTCACCAACCCCAAGTTCCTCCAGCAGTACGCAGTCGTCTTCGCCGCCTCCACGATCCTGACCCTCGTCCTGTGGCTCCTCGCCGTGGCCAAGCGGGCGATGCGCGGGGTGCCCCTCTCCACCGCCGTATCCGAGGCCATCGGGTTCCTCTGGCTGACGGTCATCGCCTCCGCCTTCACCCCGCTGATCCTCTACACGATCGTCTCGGCGACCGACGGCGTCACCCAGGTCATCTCGACCGCGTCCGGCGGACAGACCGACGTGTTCTTCGGCTCCTTCGCCGAAGCCCTCAAGAACCGCGACTCGATCGGCGGCGGCCCGATCATGCTGATCGTCGTCGCCCTCGTCACGATCCTCGCCGCCGGCGTCCTCTGGCTGGAGCTCGTCATCCGGGCCGCCCTCCTCTACGTCGGCGCCCTCCTCGGCACCGTCGTGTACGCCGGCCTGGTCGACAAGAACCTGTGGGGCCACGTCCGCCGCTGGGCGGGCATCATGATCGCGGTCATCCTCGTCAAACCGGTCATCGTGATCGTCCTCGGCCTCGCCGGAGCGCTCTCCACCGGCGACGGCCCCAACGCCTTCTCCGCCGTCGTCTCCGGCCTCGCGATCATCCTGCTCGCCATCTTCGCCTCGGCGATGATCTACCGCTTCGTGCCCGGCTTCGGCGACGACATCGCCGCCGCCAGCGCCAGCCGCAAGCAGGTCACCGACGGAGCCCGCGCCTCCGCGGTCCTCTCCTCCCCGGCCAACCTCGTCTCCCAGGGCATCAAGACCCACAGCAGCCGAGGCGGCGGAGGTGGCGGCGGCGCACCCGCGCCCCGCCAGGCCGCCAACGCCAGCGGCGGCATGGCCGCCCACAGCTCCCGCGCGGGCGACTCCGGAAACGGAACCGGATCCGGAGGAGGCGGAGGTGGAGGCGGAGCAATCCCGTCCGCCGCACCCTCCGCCCGTAGCAACAGCACCCACAGCAACCGCGGCACCGGCTCCACGGGCAACACCGGAACATCCGGCAGCCCCCACAGCCACCGCAAGAACACAGGAGGTGGAGGGCGTTGACCACCCAGGCCCAGCCGATCACGCCCCGCCGTACGTATCTCATCGGCCGGGCCCGGCCGAACGCGATCGTCGGCAAGAACCGCGAGACCGGCGAGATCGCACTGATCATCGCCGGAGGGTTCGTCGGCATGATGTGCGGGCTCCTCGTCCCCGCCCTCTCCCTCCGCATCATGCTGCTCATCGGGTTCCCGCTGCTCGCCCTGATGGTGGTGTACGTGCCCTACAAGCACCGCACCTTCTACAAGTGGTTCGAGATCAACCGGAGTTACAAGCGGAACCTCCGCAAGGGGACGACGTACCGCTCCCAAGCGATGGACGCCGGCACCAAGGGCGACGGCCGCGAGGTCGAGATCGGCCCGCCCCCCGGAATCGGCCGGATCAACTGGCTGGCCGCCCCGTTCGGCCCCGACGAGATCGCCGTCCTCCTCCACGCCGACCGGCGCACCGTCACCGCCGCCATCGAGATCGAGGGTCCGGGCGTCGGCCTGCGCGACAGCGAGGACCAGGAAGCCCTGGTGGACCGTTTCGGCACGCTCCTCAAGCACGTCGCGAACGGCGACGGCTTCGTCACCCGCCTCCAGATGCTGGCCCGCACCCTGCCCGCCGACCCGGACGCGCACGCCAAGGACGTCACCCAGCGCGGCGACCGTACCTCCCCGGAATGGCTCCAGGACTCCTACGACCAGCTCCAGTCGATGGTGTCCACCTCCAGCGAGCAGCACCGCGCGTACCTCGTCGCCTGCATGCACTACACCCGCGAACTGGCCTCCGAGGGCGCCGCGATGGCCCGTGCCACCCGCCCCAAGGGGCAGCGGAAGCTCGACAAGGACGCCGGTCTCGCGATCGTCATGGCGCGTGAGCTGACCGACATCTGCGCGCGCCTCGCCGAGGCCGACATCCGGGTCCGCCAGCCGCTCGGCCAGGGCCGGCTGTCCTCCCTGGTCCACTCGATGTACGACCCGGACCACCCCATCGACCACATCCAGGCGATGACCAAGCGCAACGCCTGGCCCGCCGAGCTGGACGCGATGGAGGCCACCTACCTCCAGGCCAAGACCCGCGAGTCCCTGACCCGCGAACCCTGGTGCCACGCCACGGCGTGGGTGAAGGAGTGGCCGATGACCCCGGTCGGCGTCAACTTCCTCGCCCCCCTCCTCGTACACACACCGGACGTGATCCGTACGGTCGCCGTGTGCATGGACCTCGAACCCACCGAGGTCGCCATCGAGCGCATGCTCACGGAGAAGACCAACGACGACGCGGACGCCTCCCGCGCCGCCAAGATGAACCGCACCGTCGACCCCCGCGACATCGCCGCCCACGGCCGCCTCGACCAGCGCGGCGAGGACCTCGCGAGCGGGGCCGCCGGGGTCAACATCGTCGGCTACATCACCGTCTCCTCCCGCAGCCCCGAGGCCCTGGCCCGCGACAAGCGCACCATCCGCGCCTCCGCCGGCAAGTCGTACCTGAAGCTGGAGTGGTGCGACCGCGAGCACCACCGCGCCTTCGTCAACACCCTCCCCTTCGCCACCGGCATCCGTCGCTGACCCCCTTCGGACTTCGAAAGGACAGACCATGCGAGACCCGCTGTCCGCAGCCACGGATGCCTTCACCAGCTTCCTCTTCGGCAAGGTCGAGACGACCCGCCTGCCCGTCCGCACGTCCACGGGCCAGGCGCAGGCCGTCTACCTCCCGACGGCGGCGCCCGGCCTCGGCGACTCCGGCGTGATCATCGGCCGCGAGGTCTACAGCGGCAAGGGGTACATCTACGACCCCTTCCAGCTGTACGGACAGCAACTGCCCGCCCCCCACTGGCTGGTGCTGGGCGAATCCGGAAACGGCAAGTCGGCCCTCGAAAAGACCTACGTCCTGCGCCAGCTCCGTTTCAAGGACCGCCAGGTGGTCGTCCTCGACGCGCAGGGCGAGGACGGCGTCGGCGAGTGGAACCTCATCGCCCAGCAGCTGGGCATAACCCCCATCCGCCTGGACCCGATGGCCGCCCTCAACGACGGCATCCGGCTCAACCCCCTCGACCCCTCCATCACCACCACCGGCCAGCTCGCTCTCCTGCGCACCATCATCGAAGTAGCGATGGGCCACGGTCTGGACGAACGCTCCGGCTTCGCCCTCAAGGTCGCGCACGCCTACGTCAACACCACGATCACCGACCGCCAGCCCGTCCTCATGGACATCGTCGAGCAACTCCGCCACCCGAAGCCGGCGTCGGCGGAAGCGATGAACGTCGACATAGACGACGTACGCGCCTGGGGCCTGGACGTGGCGCTCGTCCTGGACCGCCTGGTCGACGGCGACCTGCGCGGGATGTTCGACGGCCCCACCACCATCGGCATCGACCTCGACGCCCCGCTGATCGTCTTCGACCTCTCCCACATCGACCGCAACTCCATCGCGATGCCGATCCTGATGGCGATCGTCGGCGTGTGGCTCGAACACACCTGGATCCGCCCCGACCGCGTCAAGCGGATCTTCCTGGTCGAAGAGGCCTGGCACATCATCAACAGCCCCTTCGTCGCCCAGCTCTTCCAGCGCCTCCTCAAATTCGGGCGCCGCCTCGGCCTGTCCTTCGTCGCCGTCGTCCACCACCTCTCCGACGTCGTCGACGGCGCAGCCGCCCGTGAAGCGGCAGCCATCCTCAAGATGGCCTCCACCCGCACCATCTACGCCCAGAAGGCCGACGAAGCCCGGGCCACCGGCAAGGTCCTCGGGCTGCCCCGCTGGGCGGTCGAGATCATCCCCACCCTCACCCCCGGCATCGCCGTCTGGGACGTCAACGGCAACGTGCAGGTCGTCAAACACCTCATCACCGAAGCCGAACGCCCCCTGGTCTTCACCGACCGCGCCATGACCGAATCCTCCGTCGCCCCCGCCGAAGACGGCTTCCTCAACGAGGACGCCCGCGCCGCGGACTGGGAGGCGGAACAGCGCGCGGCCCTCATCGAGCAACAGATGAACGAGGTCGAGTCCTCCGACGCAACGGTGGCCTGACATGCCCAACCGCGGGCACAAACCCCCTCACCGGTACGAGGACCACGGCCGCGACCGGGGCGACGGCCACCTCGGCGCCCACCGCAGCGAGGGCTACCGCGACCACCGCGACGGCCGCCGCTCCGGCGGCGTTCCCGACGGGCTGCTGCTCGGTCTGCTGGGCCTCATCCTGGGCCTGAGCGTCCTCACCTGGACCGGCACCGGCCTGGCCGGCCTCCTCGCCCACGGCGCCTGGCCCACCGGCGTCACATTCCCGAACACCCCGGTCGCCCTGCGCCACCTGGTGACCGAACCCCAGGACCTGGCCGGCGCCTGGCCGGCCACGCCCCCCACCCAGCTCTCCGGCTACGGCCTCTTCTGGGGCCTGCTGATCGGCCAGTTCCTGGTCCTCATCGTCCTGACCATCTTCGTCATGGGCGTACTCACCCGCTGGCGCCTGGTCCGAGCCCAAGCCCGCGAATCCCGCCGAAAAACCCACACCCCCCACCCGACAAACACCGCCACCACAAGCCCCGCAAGCCCCACCACCACCCACCCAATACACGCCGCCACCGCCCACCCAGCAGCCCCCGACACCGCCCGCCCAGAGGACGCCGACGCCGCCAGCCCAGTGGACGCCGACACCGCCCGCCCAGTGGGCACATGGGCCGCCCATGGGGCGGAACGGGTGGGCACTGGGCGGCCCCCGGCGGAGCCGCTCCCCTCGCCACCGCCCGCCCCACGACCGCCCGCCGACACAGGACCACCCACCCCGCACGGGGTGCCCACCCCGCACGGACCGTCCACCCCGCACGGGATGCCCACAGCCCCGCCCACCCCATGCCCACCCACCCCATGGCCCCCCACCCCCTTCACCGCACCCAACACCCCCCTCTACAACCGCCCCACCCACCGCCCCACCGCCCTCCAAGCCATCCTCGACGCCCCCGGCCCCGCCCTGGCCCTCACCTCGGACCCCTCCCTCTGGGAAGAGACCAAGGACGCCCGCGCCAAACTCGGCCCGGTCCTCCTCTACGACCCCGAGCACCGCTGCGACACCCCCTCGCGCCTCCACTGGTCCCCGACCACCGGCTGCGAGGACCCCGCCGTCGCCACCGCCCGCGCCGCCGCGCTGCTCGCCCCGGTCCGCCCCCAGGCACGTATCGACGCAGCGATCGCGGAGACCGCCGAAACCCTCCTCCGCAGCTGGCTGCACGCCGCCGCCATAGACGGCCGCCCCTTCAAGCACCTCCTCCGCTGGGCCCAAGGCACAGGCGCCCACGAAGCGGTACGCATCCTCCGCACCCACCCCAAGGCCCGGTCCGGCGCCGCCGGCCTCCTGGAGTCCGCCCTCACCGCGTACCCCGAACGCCGCGAGCAGGCCCAGCAGTTGACCATTCGGACCTTCTCCGCCCTCTCCTCGGTCCACATCCGCGAGGCTTGCACCCCAAACCGAACTGATGCGCTCACCTTGGAATCATTTGCGGACGAGGGGGGAACGCTTTATGTGGTCGGTGAAGCAATCGAAGACCCTCGTACCCGCCCCTCGGGACCGGGCGCGATGCCGTTGCTCACCGCCCTCGCCTCACACGTGGTCGAGCACGGCCGCCGCATGGCCGCACGGTCATCCGACGGTCGGCTCGACCCACCAATGACGCTCGTCCTGGACGACGTCGCGGCTGTGGCTCCACTTCCCCAGCTCCCGGAGCTGCTCACGGCCGGTCAGGGCCAAGGTCTCCCGACCCTGG
The DNA here is from genome assembly GCF_053610825.1 of Streptomyces sp. NPDC054863. NCBI lineage: Bacteria > Bacillati > Actinomycetota > Actinomycetes > Kitasatosporales > Streptomycetaceae > Streptomyces > Streptomyces sp. NPDC054863. The sequence goes on from NZ_JBSGZD010000154.1 coordinate 15,377, forward strand.
CCCTGCTCCGTTCCCGGGAACAGTTCAACTCCCGCTGGCCGCAAGCCCGTTAAGGCCGCGGCACCCCGAGCCCGTCAGGGCCCCGGCACCCCGCCCGAGGTGCACCCACGTACACCCCGTTCCGGCCGGTCACACCCACTGCTCCACGCCTCCGAACCCGAGAGAGTCGTACGTGCCCCACTCGGAGCACGCCCCACCTCGCACCCTCGGAGACAACCACCCATGCCCACCCCTGACTTCACCCCCACACACACGTCGGACCCCACCCCCACCCGCCGCAAAGCCCTCGCCACCGCAGGCCTCGGCACCGCCGCGGCCCTGACCGGCATCACCCTCGCCCCTCACGCCGCAGCCGCAACGACACCCGCGGCCACGACCACCACCACGACCACGACCACGACCGACCGTCCCCCCGCCCCCGGCGACGCCCCCGCCAATGCCCCCGCCGACGTCCTCGCCCTCACCCACGCCACCGTCCTGAACGGCACCAACTCCCGCCCCCTCCCCGACCAAACCCTCATCCTCGCGGGCGGCAGGATCGTCGACTCCGGCCCGAGTGCCCAGCTGAAGCCCCCGCCGCACGCCAAGGTCGTCGACCTCTCCGGCAAGTACGTCGTCCCGGGCCTGGTCGAGTCCCACGTCCACACCCGCGGCGAAGAAGCCCTCACCCCGCCCCTCTTCCCCCTGACCGGCGTCACCGCGGTCCGCGAAATGTGGGGTGGGCCCCTCCACCACGCCTGGCGCAAGAAGATCGAGTCCGGCACCCTGCTCGGCCCCCGCTTCGTCATCGCCAGCGCGCTCGTCGACGGCCCGCCCTCCATCTGGGCCCGGGACATCGATCTCCCCCTCATGGAGGTGACCGACGCGGCGTCCGCCCGTGCCGCGGTACGTCAGGCCAAGCGCGACGGCGCCGACTTCGTCAAGGTCTACTCACGCCTCTCCGCCGAGGCCTACTACGCGATCGCCGACGAATCCGCCCGCCTGCGCATCCCCTTCGCCGGCCACTGCCCGGACAGCCTTCCGATGGCCAGGGCCGCCACCTCGGGCCAGCACTCCATCGAGCACCTGCACGCGATGCTCCTCGCCACCTCCTCCCGCGAGCGCGAGATCCGAGAGGCCCTGGCCAAGGTCAGGATCGACCCCAACGACCCCTCCAGCACCTCCCGCTACGGCAGTTGGTTCCGCCAGGTCCACCCCCTGGAGTGGCAGGCCATGCGCTCGTACGACAGGTCCCGCGCCCGCCGCCTCTACGACACCCTCGCCGAACGCGGCACCACCGTCACCCCGACCCTCACCGTCCACCACTCCCTGGAACGCACCGACGAGCTCCCCACGGCCGCCGACGAGTGGAAGTACCTCCCCGCCTGGCTGATCAGGTCCTGGCCGCAGACCTGGGATGCCCTGGTCGGCTCCCGCACCCCCGAGGACACCGCCCGCATCCGGCAGATCTACGAGCACCGCCTCGGCATGGTCGAGGAAATGCACCGCGCAGGCGTCCAGCTCGCCGCGGGCACCGACACCGGCACCGGTTACGCCGTCCCCGGCTTCTCCCTGCACGACGAACTCCGCCTCCTCTCGGAAGCGGGCCTCCCCACCCGGCACGTACTCGCCTCGGCCACCACCGTCCCCGCCCGCCTCCTGCGCCTCCCCAAGGACCGACCCGCCGACCTGGTGGTCCTCGACGCGAACCCCCTCGCCGACATCCGCCACACCCGCCGCATCCACGCCGTCGTCAACGCGGGCCGTTACATCGGTCCCCAGGAACGCACCCGCCTGCTGGCCGCAACGGAAAAGGCCGCAGCCGAGAGCACCCCTCCCGAAGGAGAAGGCATCCCGACCACGGCCACCCCGGGCTGCGCCTGCAACGCACCCCACTGATCGGACGTTCACCGGGGCCGCAGCACCGCCATCTCGATCTCCACCGTGCTGGGGTCACCCTCCGCCGGCACGGTGGTCCCGGTGCGTTCGAAGCCGAACTTCCGGTACAGCCCCTCGGCGCGCGCATTGCTCTCGTGCACGAACAGCCGGACCCGCTCGACGGTCCTCGGGTCCCGAACCTCCCACGACCAGTCCACCACGGCCCGGAACAGTGCCTCCGCGAGCCCGGCACCCCGCGCTGTCGGCCGTACGAACACTCCTACCGCGTGGGCCTGGTCGACCACGGGCTGCGAGGCGAACCCGGTGGGCTCGCCGGGCCGCTCGATCAGTGCGCTGACGGTGCCGTCCCAGCTCCCGTCCGGCGCCTCGGCGATGAACTGTGCCACGCGCTCCCCCGAGGCGGCGCCGGCCGCCCGTTCCTGCCACACGGAATCCGGACGGGCAACCGCAAGCTCGTACGTTTCGTGGAAGGCAATCCCTGCGACCGGGTCCTGAAGCGCAGCCAGCCGAAGATCCCGAACCTGCTGCCATTCATCGGCACGCACACGGCGTATGAGGTGTTCCATGGCCCCATCCTGACCACGGGCCCACCCTTCGGCAACGCGATTAAAACGGCCCGTAAACGCAGAAAAGCCCCGCACCAGTTCCCTGGTGCGGGGCTTTCCCGTTATCAATGATTGTTCGGCGGCGTCCTACTCTCCCACAGGGT